>CADCRJ010000028.1 GCA_902803735.1 uncultured Spirochaetaceae bacterium | reverse complement strand
TAACAAATGCATGGACGAAATCGAATATATTTTGGAAAAACTGTTATATACCGTGGAGGAAGACAATGAATAAAATGAGAGACAAAGAAAAAGACAAAACATATTTCATAGAAAGATTCAATAAGGATTCCGAAAATTTACGAGAACTGCTTAATGATTTCCATAATGATATTGAAATTGGAGAGCATCCAGAAGAGTTCAATATAGAAGCTTATAAATATGATATATTTATCGATGCTTTTTACAAGTTTTATTCAGGATATTCACTTGGACTTGAAATAAATGAATTAATACCAGAAATTAAACTGATAATAAGAAACTTGATGGACACAAGAAAAGAAATGGACAGTAATTATGAGGACATGGAATTCATCTTGCATTTCATTCTTCTTTTTAATCAAATCGATTTTCTAGAAGAATATAAAAAGCTTTTGGAAAAATCAGAGCACAGAGATTTATATCTTGATTCGATTATGCAGACGCTGGATTCTTCTTGGCAAATTAGCACAGAAAAAATTCTTTGGCCTAAAGATATAAAGCCGTTATGTGAAATTATACAACTTGCAAAGATAGATAAAGATTCAGCAGTACAAAGGTTGAAAAAGTTTCTTGAAAAAGAATGGTTCAAGACACTAAAAGAAGGTTTAATAACAAACCATCAGCTTGAAAAGGGGCGTTTCCGAGGTTACTGGTGCATTGAGTCCGCAGTTTTGGTAAAAGCGTTAAGACTTGATGATACGGAGCTTAAGAACTGTAAATATTATCCTTTTGATATGGCTCATTTCTGCATGTAAGTAAATTATAAGAACAGGACAATATGAAAATAAATAAAATCATCATTTTCATTCTGTCAGCGATTGTGCTTGCTTCTTGTGCGGGCTTATATGCGGAGAGCAAAAAAGCAGCTAAAGAAAAATCACTCATCGAGCAGCATGCCTCGGAACTGCTCCTGCTCTCACAGGAAGTCTTGTCTGCTGAAAAACTCTACGAAAAAAGAAGTGACCTTTCAGAATTCGGAGGCGAGTGCGGGCAGGACTATTATTTTGAGCTGTATGCGCTCTCGCTAAAAGAGGAAAATGACAAGAAGGCTGGTCAGCGGGCAGAGGAAATCCAAAAAATCCGAGCGAACCTGAATGAAATCTATATGACTTTAAATGAAATGTTCCGTCTGGTCGTAGGGGGCGGCACTTACTTCGGGCATGAGTATCAGCGTATTCCTGCCCGCACGGAGTACGACATTTACAGATTTTTGAACGACAAAAAACTACAAGAAGCATTCAAGGCAACTGTTAGCTGGACAGAAAAAGATTTGATCGATTTTGAGGAATTCTTCTGGCTAGTCGCAGGAAGGTGGCGTGGAGATATTGATGAAGGTGCCACTGGCTACTGGTTCGTGGAAGACGGATACAAACGCGTGTGCGATAAAATGTACGAAATCAAGCGAGGTCTTATAAAACTCGAAGAAATTTGCACAAACATATTTTATCGTGAGCGGTCAGGAGACTACATCAACAGCAAAATGTACGCACTTCTTGGTCGTGAGGAAGAATAAATGATAAAAAAGGAAAACAGAGGTACAAAATGAAAAAGTTTCTGACAATTCCGCTTGTTTGTGCGGTATTTCTTCTTGCTCTAAGCTGTAAGAACTCTCAAAAATCCCCGAATGCCCCGATTCAGTATGAAGCAAACGGACGAATGCTTTATAGGGGGAAAACAGTCACGCTCAAAGACAGGCAATTGTTCTTGTATCAGGCCGATTATTTAAGGGATGATTTGGAATTTATCGCAGGGTGTGGAGACAGCGAAAGCGATTCTTATCACGTAACATGGAAAATCGGCTATGAGCTGATAGTCACTCAGAAAAACTTCAAAGAATCGGAGCTTAAAAAATACATCGCAAAACAAAAACTCCAGGAACTTGCCGACTACTACATAAATGAAGTCTGCGAACTGACCCGCAAGGATTCTTTTTCATTTGAATCGTACAAAGTCCTTCCTCTAAAAGTGGATAGTGAAAAATGGGTGATTTATTTTTCTTATGTTAATGAAAAAGGCTGGTATGAGCAGGTTCAGATGATGCCTGACGGAACCATAATCATCAGCTCGAACAATTATGAGGGAATCGCTTTTGAAGAAGAGTTCCCGCCTCACGAGCCTACACCTCTCGAACTTGCAAAAGCCTCGGAACATGAGAAAATCATGCAAAAAGTGACTGAGCTTGTCGCGAAAGCTGAAATCACCCTGTCTGAGAAAGAAGAAAAATTCTTTTCTGGAAACAAAATGCAAAGCCTGCTTATAGAAGAGATTCAAAAATTCGCGGCTGAAAAAGAGCGGAAACTTCCATTCGACAAAAAGAGCATTGAAACTGTTGAAGAATATGTTCGGCTTGAAAACTACACGCTCAAAAACGCAATTCCACTTGATGACAGACTTATATTCCTTAATTATCAGATTCGCACGGACACAAGCGGAAAGAAAATCCCCAAAAACGAGAACCTTATGCCGCATAAATTCGGCTATTACCTTCTCGTGACCTATAATCTTTCGGAAAACAAAATACAGGCCTTTCTTCCATATATAAACTCTTACTCGCCCCTGAATT
>CADCRJ010000027.1 GCA_902803735.1 uncultured Spirochaetaceae bacterium | reverse complement strand
GGGCGAAGGCATTTTGACCGAAAGCTTTATCCCTGCAAACACTCTGGCCGGAACAAACAACATGCAGATTTTCGTCTGCGGCAACGATGAGCGAATCGTTATCACAAGCCGTTTCGACAACCTTGGCAAAGGTGCAAGCGGGGCTGCCGTCCAGTGCATGAACATCATGATGGGAATTGACGAAGGCACAGGACTGTAACAAACGGAAAGTTGAAAGTGGAAAACTGAAAATATGGAGGCTCCCCACGCAAGCGTGGGTCGGGCTTTCCGCGAGCACTCTCGTTGTCGTGCTCGTTTCCATTCCGCTTTCGCTCCAGCCGCTCACTCACTCGCTTTGCTCGTTTTACTTGCGGCCACCTTCGGCGTGGCTACAAGCCCTAGCCCATGAAAGCTCGCAAAATTATCCAGCATCTTGAATGATTTCGCCGGCTTTCCAACATTCGTGAATATATTGGCGTGATTGATAGAAAAAATCAGTATTGTAATTTGAAATCGCCTTGTCAAAAAAGGCTGGCTTCGACCCGTCGAATATTGGGCGTGGAATCAGATTAAAAAGCAGTCCGTCCGTAGAAACTGCCGTAAAAATTGCAGAGGTTTTAAATGTCTCGGTTGAATACCTTGTATATGGAAAAGATTTTGAAACGGCTAAAAAACGTAGTATGCTTCAGAAATACGCCAAAACCCTCGAAAAGCTGGAATCAATTCCCGAAAAATCCCGCAATTCCATTCTCTCGCTGATTGAAAATGTGAGCGCAGACTGCAAGTAAGTATCGATAATTTTTCTTGCAAAACTTCAAGAGCCCACAAATATTTTTCCGTATGTTTTGTTCCATGCTTATTCATAAACAGGCTCAAAATCTTCTGCTGGGTGCCCGCAAATCTCGCAGACATAATCGCTCGGAAGTTCTGAGCCATTGTAAACGAATCCGCATATCTTGCACTTCCATGCGATGATTTTCTTTGTCTGGTTCCCGCTGTCGCTCGCTTTTTTTGGCTTGACGTTTGCCTGATAGTCCGCGTAGGTGAGTGGTGCATTCTCGCTCAGAATCTTTGCGTCTGTGACTTCTGCGATAAACAGGGTGTGGCTTCCTAAGTCCTCTGTAGAAACCACTTTGCACTCAAAGACCGAGCAGGTCTGGTTCGTAAAGTATGGGCAGCCGTTTGAGTCCAGCTCGTAACCGATTCCTGACAGCTTGTTCGTGTTCCGTCCGCTTTGGTAGCCGAACCGTTGTATTGTATCGAATGTGCATGTCTTATCAAGGACTGAGAGCGAGAAAACTCCTGATTCTTTTATCATCTGGCAAGTCAGGTTTTTGTTAATGACAGAAATTGCAAGTCTTGGAGGGTTTACCGCTGCCTGAAAACAAGTGTTCGTTATACACGCATTGAAATTTTCTCCGCTCTTTACGCCGAGAATAAACACACCGTAAGAAATTTTGTAAAAAGCCTTGTTTTCCATAAATTTGAGCCTCCATTTGTTATTCGTGCGGAAAATTCTGTTCCTGTAAAAAATCAGACTTCACATTTATTATAACAGAGGAATTCTTAAAAGTCAGGTCTAATATTGAGAATACTCCTACGCTTTTGTATAATGTAGCTATGAAATACTACACTCCGCTAAAAGTCCGCACCTATGAGTGTGATTCTTACGGTCACGTGAATAACGCCGTGTATCTGAATTATCTTGAATATGGTCGGATGGATTACCTTCAGCAGATAGGTTTTGATTATAATGGCATTCTTGAAGCTGGTTTTTATCTATATGTTACGCATGTTGATATTCATTATAAATTCTCCGCATTTTTTAATGATGAGCTGACAATAGAGACTTCCCCTATAAAATTGGGGGCTGTAACGGGCACGATTCATCAGAGAATCGTAAAAAAAGACGGAACTTTATGTGCAGAGGCTGATGTGACATGGGCTTCTGTCTCTAAAGATGGGCGACCGTCAAAGATTCCTGAGAATTTTCTTGTGGAGGGTCTTAGACCTGACTCGTCAGACATCAAATCGTAGGAAAAAATATGACAATAGAACTAAAGAATCTTGTAAAAACTTATAGAAAAACATCGTCTGCAGGGGATGTGAACGCTGTTAAGAACGTCTCGCTCAGTATTCCGTCAAACAAAATTTTTGGAATTATCGGTAAGAGCGGGGCTGGAAAATCGACGCTCGTGCGTTTGATAAGCCTTCTTGAAAAGCCCGATGCTGGGGAAGTTTGGTACAATGGCGAGCGTGTTGACAATTTGAGCGAGAAGGATCTTATCATTCGTCGCCGCAGGCTTGGCATGATTTTTCAGAACTTCAACTTGTTTTCTTCTCGCAATGTTGCTCAGAATGTCGCTTACCCAATGGAAATTTGCGGAGTCCCAAAAGATCAGATTGCAAGCCGCGTTTCAGAGCTTCTGGAGCTTGTCGGACTTTCTGACCGAGCATTATCGCCCGTAAGCACTTTGAGCGGCGGTCAAAAGCAACGCGTTGCGATTGCACGTGCACTTGCGAACAAGCCGGACATACTTTTCTGTGATGAGGCTACGAGTGCACTTGACCCAAAGACTACGCACGCGATTCTTGATCTTATCCGCCATATTCAGCAAAAGATGAACCTTACTGTTGTTATGATTACGCATCAAATGGAAGTTGTTCGCGATGCCTGTAATTATGTCGCGGTTGTCAATAACGGAGAGATTATCGAGAGCGGTACAGTCGAAAATATATTCGTAAATCCAAAGACTGCCGTTACAAGGGATTTTATTGCGAATCTTCCTTTGCAAAAGAACGAGTCTGTTGATAACGTAGTTCGCTGGAGCCGTTCTGGTGGCAAGTACGTGCTTCATTTCGTTGGTAATTTGACCGATGCTCCTGTATTAAGCCAGCTTGCAAAGAAGTTTGACATTGAATTCAATATTAGGGCAGGGGGAATCCAGTCCTTGCAAGGAAAAAATGTCGGCACAATGCTCATTGACTTGTCTGGTCCTGACTCGGAGATTATAGGGGCTGTAAGCTCGCTCCGCTCACAGGGAATTATTGTGGAGCTTGCCTCGGAGGTTGAATAATGGATAATTTGGCACTTATTTTTTCAAATATCTGGAGTCTTGTTCCAGAGGCATTGGGGCAGACTGTTCTTATGGTATTGTTCTCTACCATTTTTGCCGTGATTATTGGATTCCCGCTCGGTATCCTGCTTTTTGTAACGAGTCCTAGCGGAATTGCTCCAAAGCCAGCCTTGAATGTCGTTCTGAGCAGGGTTATAGATATTCTTAGGTCTTTTCCGTTTGTAATTTTGATGATTGTGCTCTTGCCGCTGACAAGAAAAATCCTTGGAACTGCAATCGGAACGACGGCTACTATAATCCCGCTGTCTATTGCGGCGGCTCCCTTTGTCGCCCGAATTCTTGAGACATCGCTTATCGAGATTGACCCCGGTGTTATAACTGCTGCCCGTGCAATGGGTTCTACAAACTGGCAGATTATCTACAAGGTTCTTGTTCCTGAGGTTCTGCCGTCCGTGATTTCTGGCATTACGCTTACCATAATCAATCTTATTGGTTATTCTGCAATGGCAGGAACCCTTGGTGGTGGCGGTCTTGGTGATTTGGCAATTCGTTACGGTTATCAGAGGTTCAGAACTAGCATAATGATTGCCGCTGTTGTTGTCATAATAGCGTTGGTCGTTGTTGTTCAGTTCCTTGGAACAAAACTCAGTAATTATATACTTAAAAAGAGATAACTAAAAAGCCGCCTGCAGGTCAGAATGCTCTGCTTGGCGGGCTTTTTTGTTGTTTTTGTTGCTTGTCTATTGAAGCAAGGTCTGCATCAAATTTACGAGCAAGTAAATCTTTTTATAGACCTCAACGGCAAGCTCTTCTATCGGATGCTCTGCAAATCGGTCAAGCTCCTTCCAGTTTGTGATAAGCTCGCCGTGCGGCTTCTTATAGTCCTCTATAAGGGCTTTTGTATTCTTTGCAAAAAGAATCAGGTTTTTTGTGCTTGAAACAACATATTCACGTGCAAGTGCATTGCTGTCCTTTAGAGTAGTCCTGATTATATTTGCTGCTTCCTTATCCCTGTCGGCACGAGGAAGGAGTGTCTTTATCTTGCTTCCAATATCACCGTTCTCTTCGCTGTGTCTTGCGTCAAAAGCCGTTATCTTATCAGATGTGTCGAGCAAGGCATGAAAAGCATCGCTCATCTGCTGTGAGAGCGGGGCAGTTGACCATTTTCCGCGGATAATTACAAGGTCTGCGTATTCGCGCACGTCTCGCTTTACATATTCCAAAAGGAACGCTTTCATGTAGTTCAGAGGCTTGTAGTACTCATAGTCAGGAAGATTCTTTTTTCTGAGCGGCTCGCCTGCTTGTTCCGTGTAGTATTTTAGTGAGAAAATGCCTGTCGTGTTGAATATCTGCGTCAAAAGGCTCGCTGTTTTTGAATTCTTTTGCTCGTTTTCAAGCTTTCGTATTGTTGATGTCGCTTGATTTCTTACTTTGTCAATGTAGGCTTCTACGATTTGCTCTCGTTTTACTTCTGCATTTACTATGTAAGCGGGATCCTTTGTTGTCAGCTGGATAATCATTTCAAAAACACCAGCCACGTGAAGCTGTTCCAGTCGTGAGACTAGCTTTGTCCATTGACTTGGTTTGATTGGCTCAACGCCTTTCAAATTCTTGAAAATCTGCATTACATCAGACCAGTCCGTATTGAATGGCAATGTCCATGCAATTGAAAGAAAATCCTTCAAATCGTCTGCGATGTAAGAGGCATCGATTGGGTTGAACTTAGGTGTTTTGCTAAAATCCTGCTCTTTAAGCGACGAGTCGAATTTTTTCAACATAAAATAATAGTCATACTGGCAAAGCTGCTTAAAGCACATCATCTTTGAGTAAACCGTATCGATGGACTGAATCTTATCTTGATCAAAATCTGCGGAAAGCTTTTCCAAACCTGTTTTTATTTTCTGTTTTAGTTGGTCAAACGAAATGCTAGCTGATTGTGTTACGATGGATTCCTCTGTAAGCTCATCAAGAATCT
Source organism: uncultured Spirochaetaceae bacterium (assembly GCA_902803735.1). Lineage (GTDB taxonomy): Bacteria > Spirochaetota > Spirochaetia > Treponematales > Treponemataceae > Treponema_D. The sequence continues at coordinate 10,652 of CADCRJ010000027.1, read as the reverse complement.
TTTTCTGTGATTCTGAGAGATAGCTGTCAATAACTAAATTCTTGTATGCATTCGGGTTTTGCTGTGCGTTAAACATTAGTTGGCATGGAGCAATAAGTTTGTACATGTCGTAGAAAAATTTTCCGAATGCAGGAAGAACTTGGTCAGCACCTGGCTTGTAAAATTTATAACGAGTCTTGGAAAGGTTTTTTGCAATTATTTTCAGCTGACGCTTTTTTTCTGCCTCAGCATCTTTACTGTTAAAAAGCGAACCAAGTATTTTTTGGAAAAATGATATTCCCGAATTCTTATTAGACATTCTTTAAATATGCAAAAATATCTTCATTCTGTCAATATTGATACAAAATTTACAATATAAAGGATAGTTTTTAAATTAAAAAAAAGATTAACCGAAAATAAAAAATGTTGTAACCTTTTTTTCGCTATAATCATTTAAAAGGAAATAGAGTCATTCTTTTTTATGAAATCTCTACAAAAGTTATGTGAATTTGCTGATTTTTAGCAGAGTGACTGACTTTTTCAAAATCTATCACTAAATAACAACGGAGAAAAAAGTGTATAAAAAAATTATCGGGGCGATGTTTTCTTTTGCAATAAGCTCAACAGTTTTTGCTTATAATCCTCCTGCTGGAGGGCAAAATAGTTTAAAAATTACAAGCCCAAATCTTCTTACGAATGCAAATTCTTCTGCTGGAGGTGCAATATTTGGTGCTACTCCAGCTTCTGTCGTCATTAATCCTTCTCTTACAGCGTTCAATCAACGCATTGCGTTTGATGCGGCAGGGACACTCCTTTTTGATGCGGATGATGACAAGCATCCTTTTGGCGGTGCGTTTGAGACTGGCTTGCTGATTCCGTCAAAATGGCTTGTCTCGACATTTTTGGTGCAGGGCATATTTGCTCCAATGACTGATATGCAGCTTGGCGATAGCTTCAATTTTACGGCTGGAGTTTCAAAGGATGTTACCGACACTCTTTCTGTCGGAACCAGCTGTAATTTGGGCTTGTTCTACGGCTATGGCAACGACTGGATGGCAAACTTTTCTTTGGGAGCATACTATAATTTTGGTAATGTTGGATTTTTGAAGGATGTTCGTTTTGGTGCTGTCATATCGAATCTTGGTAAAATGTACAGCAATACAGAAGTTCTTGGTATAAAAGGCTCTGATGCTGATGTATGGCCAGCTTTGGCAACTTTCAGGACTGGTACTGCAGCAATGCTTCTTGCTACAAACAGCGTTAAGATGGGCGTTTCCCTTGACCTTGCTTTCCCAACGTTTCAGAATGTAGTTGCCGACGCAGGTTTTATGTTTCAGGTCAAAGATTTCTTGAAAGTTTCGACAGCATGGGAATTTGACTATCTTGAATATAAAAACGATTGCAAGAATATACTGCCGTCTGTTGGCATAGGGTTCAAATTCTTGTTCCATTCTAACGACAACTCTTACCTGACAAAGAAAGGCTGGCAGCAGAGTGAGATGACGGTTTCTACGGCATACAGGCGTATGTATGAGAACGTGAATGCATATAGTGCGGGTGTTGTTCTTGATTTGGGCTTGCAGGACAAGGATGCGCCAGAGGTTTCTTTGTGGGGAGAAAAATAATGAGAAAGTTAATTCCAGTTTCTTTTGTTTGTTTTGCGTTTTTGACGGCTAATGTAATTGCAGAAAAGCCTGTCATCTACATTTCGCCAAACAACGACGGTGTTCAGGATGTCCTTGAGGTTCCTGTTCAGATTAAGGAAAAACGCTACGTTTCTGAATGGAACTTTGTGATTGAGAACGAGAACGGCGAGATTATAAGAACTATAGGAAATAAAGAAAAGCGCGACAACAAGCTTACGTTCCAGTCTTTCTGGAAATCCCTTGTTACGCCTAAATCTGGAGTAGATATTCCAAAAACCGTTGTTTGGAACGGAATTATGGATAATGGTGAGCTTGCTCCTGACGGAATGTATTTGTATTACATGAATGCCACCGATGATAACGGAAATAAAGGTGCCACTGCAAAATATAGAGTTTGCGTTGACAATACGCCTCCAGAAGTTGATGTCAAGCAGCCAGCTTCAAAAGTCTTTGGCGAAGGCTCAAAAATCCAGTTCCATGTGGCTCAGACTGGTTCAAAAGAAGATTCTTGGACTGCTGAGTTTGTGAATGCGGAGAACAAAGTTGTCCGCACTTTAAAATGGTCTGACGGAACTCCTCTTGATTTTGACTGGAACGGAACTGATGATAACGGCTATCCTCTTCCAGACGGAGTTTATGGCTATAGGATTTCTGCAGTAGATAGAGCGGGCAACGTTTCTTCTCCTGCTGGAATCTCAAATATCATTTATTCGGCTGAAAAACCTGCTACAAATATCGCTATTGTTGGAAGCCGCTATTTTTCTCCTAATGGCAACGGTAAGAATGAGAATATTGAGCTTGAGGTAAAAATTCCTGTTCCAGACGTTCATTCTGGTAATAAGCTTACTGGCTGGGAAGTTGCTGTTTTTGATAAAAAAGGCAATGTAGTTCGTTCATATTCTGGTAAGGACGACCCTTTGAGCAAAATCTTGTTTGACGGCAAGGACAGCACAGGCTCGCTTTTGCCGGACGGAAAATATCAGGCTCGTGTAGTTGCCCGCTATCTCAATGGTTATGAGACCGTTCCTATTAATTCGCCAGTCTTTACGCTTGATACATCTGCTCCGTCTGCAAAAGTTACATTGAAGAGCAAATCATTCAGTCCTGATGGTGACGGACAGCTTGATGTCCTTAAAATCTCTCAGTCTGCGGAAACTGAGAATCCAGAGACTACGGCTCCTGTTGAGAATTGGGTCGGGCGTATTATTTGCTCTGACGGCTCTGTTGCCCGTGAATACAACTTTGGTGCGGTTTTGCCTGAAGAAGTCATTTGGGACGGACTTGACAGCTCAAATAAGATTGCGAAAGACGGTTTGTATACGTATGAGCTTTCGGCTTCAGACCTTGCAGGAAATACAACTCAGATTGTTGCCCGCGATATTAACCTTGACACTACAAAGACAGAGGTTTTGCTCGCAACAATTCCAGAGGCATTTAATCCTAAGGCAAATGAAAAATCTCGCTCTGAAGTGCGTATTACGCCTGTCGTAAAAACACAAAGCCCAATCATAAACTATGATTTCTCTGTAGTGGACGAGTCTAGCAGGGTCGTTTGGGAGCAATCTGGAACATCGCTTCCTTCTACATTCGTATGGAACGGAAAAAATCAGGACGGCACGCTTTGTGCGGACGGTAAATACATGGCGATTCTTTCAACGAAATCTGCCAACGGCTCGGAAGCAAACGCTGCTACTCAGAAATTTGAGATTGATACAGTTGCTCCTGCAATTGACGTACAGGCTGCATATAAATTGTTCAGCCCTGATTCAGACACACATAAGGACGTGCTTCCTATGAGCGTATCTTCTACGCCAGAGAACGTTTGGAATGCCGTAGTTTACAATGACAAGAATCTTCCTGTCCGCACGTTCACTTGGAATGGAACTGTTCCATCATTTGACTGGGATGGTACGGATTCTTCTGGCAATGTAGTTCGAGATGGCACTTACAGAATCGAATTTGCTGCTACAGATGTTGCTGGAAACTCTACCCGTGCCGAGGTTGCTCAAATCGTAATCGATAACAGGGAAACAAAAGCGTTTGTTACAGCTGAAGAATATGCATTTAGTCCTAACGGGGATTCATTTAAAGATACACAGCGTTTTGAGTTAAGAACAACATTGCAGGAAGGAATTGAATCATGGAAATTTGCAATTTCTACTCCCGAAGGAAATATTGTAAGAAGCTGGACACAGAATGATTTTGCAAAGATTCCTTCAGAGATTGTGTGGAACGGAAAAGACGATAAGGGTAATGTTGTTGCTGATAATGTGTACTCTGGTAATTTAAAGATTCAGTATGAGAAGGGTAATGTCGTTGATGTTACATCTTCTGTGTTTATAAGTTGTGTAACGCCACCAGGAGTAAGTGTTTCTACTGCGCCTGAGTATTTTAGTCCTGATAATGATGGTGAGAATGATGATTTGTTCATCTTCTTGCAGGGCTATTCGATTGTTCCTTTGAAAAATTGGACGTTCCAGATTAATGACCCGCAGAATGGAAAGCCGTTCTGGACTACATCAGGAAAGTCTGCGATTACTGAAAAACTTACATGGGATGGACGCGGAAATAATGGCGAGCTTGTTCAGTCCGCTGTGGACTATCCGTATGTGTTTACTGTTACTGACACTCTCGGAATGACCAGCAAGGTTGAGGGCTTTATCAGCATTGATATTCTTGTCATACGTGATGGTGATATGCTCAAGATGGCTGTTCCTTCGATTATATTCCGTGCAGATGCCGCTGACTTTAAGAGCAAGTCTGAAGTCAAGAACGGCTTGTCACCAGCTCAGATTGCCAACAACGAGCGAGTCTTGAAGCGTATTGCTCAAATATTGAACAAATTTAAGAACTATACGGTAACGATAGAAGGTCATGCTAATAACGTGAGCGGAACGGAGGAGGAGGAAACAAGTACCGCAAAGGGCAATATTCCTCTGGAGCCGTTGTCTCAACAGCGTGCGGAGTTTGTTCTGTTGAAGCTTAAATCTTATGGAGTTGATAGTGCAAGACTGTCTGCTTTGGGACGAGGTGGTCGCCGACCTGTAGTACCACGCGAAGATCGTGATAACTGGTGGAAAAACCGTCGCGTTGAGTTTATATTGAATAAATAAAATCATAACTTGGGGCTTAGGCCCCAAATTTTTTTTATGGAGCTTATGGACGAAAAATTAAAAAATACGCTGCGTTCTTTGGCAGATAAATATGAGTGTGCGGATTTTCTGAAAAATGACCCTTCGCAGTTTATGCATCGATATGAAAAAATTACAGATATAGAGGTTTCTGCATTCATTGCCGCAAATCTTGCGTTTGGCAGGCGTTCGCAGATACTTTCTCATGTCGAGTCCGTCTTGGCCGCTGCTGGAAAAAGCCCTGCGGAGTGGATTCTTTCTGACTCTTATAATGATTTTTTCCCAGAAAGCGATGGCTCTTTTTACCGTATGTACTCGTTTAATGCAATGCGTTTGTTCTGTTCCGTTTTGAAGCAAATCTTGGAGCAAGCGGAGACTTTGGGCGATTATTTCAAAAAAAAGTGGCAGGAGGCCGAGCTTGCCGATAGCAGTGGATTCTATCGCTCTGCGAGTACGGGGCACATTTATCTTGCTCCTGTTATAGCGAGTTCTTTTCCTATGGAATGCAATTTGATTCCTCATTCAATGGACTCTGCGGCAAAAAAACTGAATATGCTCCTTAGGTGGCTAGTAAGGTCATCATCTCCTGTTGATGTAGGAATTTGGACTTGGTATAAAACTGAAGATTTGCTAATGCCGCTTGATACTCATGTTGTGCAGGAAGCGACTAGATTTGGGCTGCTGCCTGTTGGCAAGGGCGGAAAACCGAAGTCAGCGGGCTTTAAGTCCGCCGTTCTGCTTACGGAGCAGATGACGGAAGTATTTGGCAAAGACCCTGTTCGTGGCGATTTTGCTTTGTTTGGACTTGGCGTTGATAAAGGCGCAAACTAGCGACGACGCCTGTTTGTAATCATTATGAGCCTTAAAAGCGAGCCTATTGCCGTAAGGGCAGAGGCAACGTAAGTCATGGCAGCTGCCCAAAGTACTTTTTTTACGCCTGAAATTTCGTTCTGGTCAAGAACTCCTGTAGATTTTAGGATTTTAAGTGCCCTTCTTGAAGCATCAAATTCAACTGGCAGAGTTACAAGATAAAAAGCAACCGATGCACCAAAAAGCAAAAGCCCTATGTTGGTGATTAGCTGTCCAAGAGAGGCTGAGCTTTGAGCTGACATTCCAAAAAAAAGTCCAGCGATTGCAAGAATCGGTCCGAATCTTGAGCCGATGTTTGCTATTGGAACCATTGTGCTTCTTAGAACGAGCGGACCGTAGCCAATTTTATGCTGGATTGCGTGTCCTGTCTCGTGAGCTGCGACGCCGATTGCGGCAATTGATGTGCTTGAATATGTTGAGTCGCTCAAATTCAAGATTTTTGTTCCTGGATTGTAGTTGTCGGTCAACGAGCCTCGTATGTGCTGGATTTTTACGTCTGTAATTCCGTTTGCCCTGAGCAGTAGACTTGCAGCTTGTGCACCGCTCATGCCCTTTCGGCTGAGAACTTTGTTCCATTTTGCAAAACGTGATTTTACGGCTGAACTTGCCCAAAGACTTAGCAGGACAGCAGGCAATACAAAGATAATGTATGTTTGGTCTATATACATAATTCCTCCCGAATTTCTTTTAAGTTTACTGGAGGGGAGTAGTAAAAACAATAGGACTTTATAAAAACGCTGTGTTTTTTTTACTGCTGTAATTGAGAAGAGAATTTATTTATGATATTATTAGGCGAGTTTGTTCAGACGCAATATTTTGTTTGAGCGGACTCATGTATTTATATATGGTTGGTCGCTGCACTCCGGCAGTGATTCAAGGAGTTTTTAATGGCAAACGAAAAAGATGTGCACGCATGTACATTGGATAAAATCATAAGTCTTTGCAAAAGACGTGGTTTTGTATATCAGGCAAGCGAGATTTATGGCGGACAGGCTGGTGCTTGGGATTATGGTCCTCTTGGCGTTGAGTTCAAGAGAAACATCCAGAATGCTTGGTGGCATTACATGACTCAGCTCCATGACGATGTTGTTGGCTTGGATTCTGCTATTTTCCAGCATCACAAAACTTGGGAAGCATCAGGTCATGTTGCGCACTTCTCTGACCCTATGATTGACTGTCTTGAATGTCAGGCACGCCATCGTGCGGACAAACTCATTGAAGATTACTGTGCAGCAAACAATGTTAAGACCGAAAAGCCTGTTGATACGATGACTCACGAAGAGATGAAGGCTTTTATCGATGCAAATATCGACTGTCCTGCTTGTGGCAGCAAAAACCGTAAATATACAGATGTCCGTGAATTCAACCTTATGTTCAAAACTCACCTTGGACCTGTTGCAAACGAAGCTTCTCTTATTTATCTTCGTCCAGAGACTTGTCAGGGTATCTTTACAGACTTCAAGAACATTGTTCAGTCAAACCGCATGAAGATTCCGTTCGGTGTCGCTCAGGTTGGAAAATCTTTCCGCAATGAGATTATCTTCAAAAACTTCATCTTCCGTACTTGCGAGTTCGAGCAGATGGAAATGGAATATTTCTGCAAGCCAGGAACTGATGAGGAAATCTTTGAGAACTGGAGAAAAGAACGCTGGAATTTCTATTTGAAATACGGTATTGCAGAGAAGAACCTTAACTGGCATCACCATGACAAGCTTGCTCATTATGCAAAAGATGCTTATGACATTCAGTATAACTTCCCGATTGGCTTTGAGGAAATCGAAGGAATCCATAACCGTACTGATTTTGATCTTTCTCAGCATACACTGGTAAGTAAGAAAGATATGTCTTACATGGATCAGGATGACGGAAACAAGAGCTATACACCGTATGTTATTGAGACTTCTGCTGGTCTTAACCGTAACTTCCTCATGTTCCTGTGCGAAGGCTATGAGGAGCAGAACGTAGGCAAGGACGGTAAAGACGATTACAGAACTGTTCTTCACTTGCATCCGAAATTGGCTCCTATAACAGTTGCTGTTCTTCCTCTTATGAAGAAAGATGGTCTTGCCGAGAAAGCAAAGGAAATCCAGCATCAGCTCAAAGAGGACTTTGTAACTGATTATGACCAGAGCGGTACTGTTGGTAAGCGTTACAGAAGACAGGACGAGGTTGGAACTCCATTCTGCGTTACTGTTGACTATGACACAATCCGTGAGCAGAAAGACGATGGTTCTCCAAATCCTGACTTTGGAACTGTTACAGTACGTTTCAGAGACAGCATGGAGCAGGAAAGAGTTAAACTTACAGAGCTTGTTGGATTCCTTCATAACGCAATCCGTAACTACAAGCCTGTTGTAAGATAAGGCATCGTTAAGAAAGATATTCGTAGGGGCTTACTAAAAAGTATTGTCATGCTGAAACTTGACAATGAGCTTATTGGACAGCCCCTATGTCTTAAAAACTGAAAATTGGATTCTTTGCTATGGATTATGTTGCATTAGGAAAGTCAAATCTTATGGTAAGCCGAGCCGCCTTTGGAGCTCAGTCGCTTGAACTTGTAAAGGACGAGGAGACTGTTAGTGCCCTTATAAAAGCGGCATATGATGATGGCGTTAATTTTTATGATACGTCAAATCAATCTCCTGAAAGCGAGCGTAGGTTAGGAAAGGCTCTTGCAGCTGTAAGGCGTGACGTTTATATTGCGACAAAAACTTCTGCTGCTAATGCGGATGAGCTATCTGCTGCCGTTGAAAGCAGTCTTGACAATTTGCAGACTGATTATATTGATTTATATCAGCTTGAGAATCCATCCTGCTTGCCTGCAAAGGATGGTTCTGATGGCTTGATTGAGCGGCTTATGGAGCTTAAACAGGCTGGAAAAATAAAGCACATTGGAATAGTGACTGAATCAATGGAAATCGCTTTATCCATGCTTGTGTCCGATGTTCCATGGGAAAGCCTTCAGTTTCCGTTTAATATGCTCTATGGTGAAGAAACAGAGAATCTTACAAAAGAATTTTATAAATCTGATATTGGATTTATAGCGATGAGACCGCTTTGTGGAGGCATCATCTCGAATATTCCGCTTGCGTTGGGATATATACGCCAATTTGAAAACGTTGTTCCAATATGGGGCTCGACCAACATAGAAGAACTACAGCAAATTTTATATTTTGCTAAGAACCCACCAAATATTGATGAGAAATTCAACGAAGAATGTGCAGAAATCCGTGCTCGCTTTAACTAGCCTTTAGTGACCTAATGTACGCAAAATATCATTTAGCTCGTTTTGTGTGAGAACTCGCACAATCTTGATTATTTTGTTGTCGGTCTGAACCTTTATACCTGTGCCATCTGGGCCTTTATCACTAATCATTTGAACTACAGGCGTACGAGGGTCTGAGCTGTTTGCCGCGACGACTTTTGCAATTTTTCCATTTGAAAGGTAAACGTACGCTCCAATCGGGAACAGAGAGAGTGCCTGTACAAGTGCTTTTATGACAATATCGTCATATTGCTTGTCATTGTTACGAAGCATCTCAATCATTGCGTCGTATACAGAACGCTGCTCTTTGTAATGCCGAGGTGCTGTAATTGATTCAAATGAACAGACTGCAAACAGAATTTTGCCGTAGAGTGATATTCTTTGTCCCATCAGCCTGCGAGGATAGCCCTTGCCGTTCTCGCTTTCGTGATGCTCAAGTACACCCAACTGTATTGATAGTGGAAAATTATTCTCTTTTAGGATATTGTAGCCCAAAATAGGGTGGGTTGAGAGCTTTATACGCTCTGGCTTTGACAACATTCTGTCCGTAATATAAAGTTGCGGAGGAAGTTTTATCTGGCCAATCTCGTGTAGGACGCTTGTTATACCCAAATCAACAAGTTTATCCTCTGGCATTTTTAGGTGCTGCCCGATTGTAAGTGCGTAAATGACACATCTGATACTATGATTGATTATGAAATTCTTGTCGAGCTTGTAGTCAGGATTCTGTACTTTAAGAAGAATATACTGCTCATTTAGTTTTATGAAATTACTAAGAGAAAGAACAGCTTCGTAAATCTGCTTGTATAAAAGTTCTCTGTGAGTTACATATCTTGTGAAAACTTCATTTATATAATTACTGAATTCATTGTAAACTTTTTTTGCAAGCTCTACACGCTCATTTTCTGGCAATGATGTAGATTTTTTCGTTGCATCGTCAACAAAAAGTTTTATATGGAGTTCACCCTTTGGTGCGGCATTTTCTTCTATAACATCTTCAAGATTAACGTTTTCAAATTCTTTTAGGTTTATAGGTTGCTTTTGTTCTGGTGGCTGAACCTTGTCATCGCTTAAAACTTCTTTAAAATCCCAAGCGACAAGTGCTTTTCGCAAGTTGTTTGTAAAAGGCATGACTTTATCAAGCAACAGGAATTTATTATCGAGATACAAAGCATTTGAAAAAAACTTGCCGTCAGGTAAATCTGCAACTCTAAACGAATTCATATATAACTCCTTATTTATTATCGGCTGTTTTTTCAAAAAATAGAGCTTGAATTTTCTAAAGCAAAAATTTGGAAAAAAATCATTTTTTTTCTAAAGATTTTTTTTGCATCTCCGAAATTTATAATGTACCGAGCAATGCAGGGCGTTTTTCCCTTATAGAAGAAAGCCGACATCCAGACGCCTTGCATTGTGAATAGTGATTACGAATCGTGCAGCTGTGAAATACATGATTTGCCTATCCCTAGCGGTTCTCCATGATTGAAGCGAAAAGTGTGTAAGACTTTTCGCTTTTTTTTTGCCTTTTAACGCTGTCGTGAACTTCTATTATTCATCTTTTGTTAAATTTCCTTTAATTTCCCTTATGTTGCTGAGAATTTCTTTGTAAATAAATTTTTTTTGTTGTAATGTTGCAACGTCTGGAACTGTGCTTAGCTCTAGGCTCGCCTGTTTTTTGTTTAGGACGGGCTTTGGAGGAAGGAGAATATCTTTTAACTCAGAAAATTGTGCAAACATTGTATCATCGTTTTTTGTTAGCGT
>CADCRJ010000026.1 GCA_902803735.1 uncultured Spirochaetaceae bacterium | reverse complement strand
GCTTTCTGTTATGCTTGAAAAACATAAGACAGTTCTTGGCTGGAGCTTTGAGCAATTGCATCTGGAGCTTTGCACAGTACCGCCCCTCGGCGATTTTCTAGAAATAGAAACTTTTGCAGAATCAAACGAGCCAGAAATTGTTTTACCGCTCAGAAAAAAAATTATTGAATCTTTAAAAAAATGCGGAATAATGGAAGAAAAAATCGAGAATAAATATTATAGTGAATTGTTGCGTGAAAACGCATCAAAGGAAAAAAAGAGTGTTTGACCGAAAACTTTACAAAAAAAGTGCTTTGAAGCAAATTAAAGGACAAAGGTTTGTACTGTGCCTTACATGGCTTTTGTCCGCCTGCGTCCTGTATATAATCTATACATCCTACAAGAGAATCTCTTCTTGTTTTGGAAACGGGTTCGTATTTGCACTAGCATTTGCACTGGGACTCGCAGGAATTTTTGTTTTTGCGCAGTTCGTTCTATACCTTGCCATTTTTTACAAAAAAGAAGACATTACCTTTGATACCTTTTTTAAGGGCTTCGAGATGTGGCTACCAGGCATTTTTGCTATGCTGTGGTATTCGCTTTTCGTTGCACTCTGGGGCATTCTTCTTATTATTCCAGGAATTGTAAAATCATTTGCATACTCGCAGATGTTCTGGATTATCGCAGAAAACCCAGGAATAAGCGTAAAAAAGGCTATGGCTGTAAGCAAAATAATGACACAGGGGCATAAGGCAGATTTATTCTCAATGCTGCTGAGTTTTAGCGGCTGGGGAATACTTGCAATTATTCCTTGCGGTCTTGGGCTTATTTTCCTTGTTCCGTACATTATGGCTTCTTATTGCAATGCTTATTTTGACTTAAAAAGAATGGCAATTCTTGAAGGTCGCTTGACACCTGCTGATTTTGCCGCATAAAAGGAGATTTTTATTATGAAAGAAAATAGGAAAGGATTCCGTGTGTTTGTCATCGCCCTTGCGGTTGCCATTATAGGGATGCTAATTTCGGGCACAATGCAAAAAAAAGATTCCGACAATTCTGAAATAGACATCGTTATGAGCAAAAACAAGAAGAATTCTTTGTTTGAGCAGGCATTAGGAAAGTCTTCAAAAAAAATGCCGAACATAAACGGAGACTACATAGCAGTCCTTTACATTTGCGGCGTGATTTCAGAAGCAAACAAGACTTATAATCAGGACTGGATTCTTGAAACAATTGACACGCTTAAAAATGATGAAAAAAACAAGGGTATCATGCTCTACATCGACTCACCAGGAGGAACCGTCTATGAGTCTGATGAAACCTATCTTGCCCTTGTTGATTATAAAAATTCCACAGAACGCCCAGTTTACTCGTACTTCTCTTCTCTCGCGGCAAGCGGCGGTTACTACATTGGCTGCGCGGCAGATAAGATTTACGCAAACCGCAACTGTCTCACAGGCTCTATCGGCGTTATTGCAGGGCAAAGCATGGATATGACAGGTCTGTTCGACAAGATTGGCATAAAATCGACAACAATTACAGCTGGTAAAAACAAGAACATGCTTAATTACAATTCGCCGCTAACGCAGGAGCAGCGGGACATCATGCAGTCCATTGCAGATGATGCTTACGAGCAGTTTACAGGGATTGTGTCCGTAAGCCGCAAGATGGACATTGATGCAGTCCGCACATTGGCAGATGGTCGCATTTATACAGCAAAACAAGCTTCTGCAAACGGTCTTATTGATGACGTATGCCAATTAGCAGAGGCAAAAGACAAGATGAAAGAAATCGTAGATGCAAAGGATGTTGAATTTGTTGATTTTGAATACGAATACACATATTCTTTCATGGATATGCTTTCAGATGTATCTACAGCTGTATCAAATCCTAAAGCTGCGTTCGAAAACAAAATCGGTCGAACAGGTGCAATGTCTTTGAATTATTTGTATCGTTAACAGCTTTATAAAAACAAAACAGCTGCGACAAGTGGTAAAAAATCATTTGCCGCAGCTATTTTTGTAAAAACGGTCTGAACTGTTTATAAGGCTTTAAGTTCCTGTATTTTCTCGCAAAGCCCTTTTTCGCCACTTTTGCACAACGCAGTTACAAAAGGTCTGCCCACAAGGATTTTATCAGCTCCAAGAGCCATAGCAGTAGCAACGTCAGCAGCTGTTCTTATGCCACCGTCAACCCAAAGCTCAGAGCAGTATTTTTTCAGCTCAGCTCCGTGCTTCAGCAGGAACTCTGCGGTACTACCAGTCCGTGTATCCACCCTGCCCCCATGATTAGAAATATAGGCTATGTCTGGGCGAACAGCTTTTACAAGCTCTATGTCATCTTCTGTAAAGATTCCTTTTATAGCAAACGGAAAGCCAAGTTTTTGAAGATACTGCTTTATCTCAATAAGCTGGTCTGCCGTCTTCTTTTCAAGATTTACAAGGTTTCGCATCGTAAGAATATTGTAGGAATCAATATCAATTCCAAATATATTCGCATAAGGCTGTGCCCATTGAATTCTTTCAATTATCCGCGAGTTAGAGTATGGCTTTATAAAAACGGAAAATTTACTTTCTTTATCTGTTTCTCGCATTTTACAGAGAGCTTCTATTCCGTACTTTATTTTCTCGTCAGGATATCCATCACCAATACTCAGCTCAATACCAGCTTTATGAGAGGCAGAAATTATATCAAGATAATATGAGTGCTCATCCGCATAGCCAATATTCTCGACGGCTCCCGTAATAGGAGCAAGACAAATCTTTGGCACCCGCTCATCAGAAGGTTTCGCTAAAAACGATTTTATCTCATCGCTTTTTAACGCACGAACTTTTTCCCATTCGCTGACATTCAGCTTGAAATTTTCATTGGCTCTAACTCCACCCATACCCGGAAGCTGACTAATACAGCCGTTGCCGTTGCAAACTGGGCAGAAATGACATTTAAATTTAGTCTCCAAAACACGTCCCCAAACCGCGACCTGCGGCTATCATCTCATGGTCTAAAGGAATATTTTTTACTTGCCCCGCAACTTCTATCAAAGGAACAGGGACAATCTTGTTATTCTGAAGTGCCACCAAATTCCCGAATTTTTCTTGGGCAAGAAAATGTGCTGCTTGGGAGCCAAACTGCGAAGAAAGCACCCGGTCATAAGAAGACGGAGTTCCTCCCCGCTGAAGATAGCCAAGGACTGTAACACGGCTAACAAGTCCCGTAGCCTCCTCCAATTCATGGGCTACCCTATATGCAATGGAATATGGCATGAGCTTACGTCGTTTTTTCAGCTCTTTTTTTTGCAGCAAGGCTTCGTCCTTTGACAAAGAACCTTCCGCGACAACAACGATTGAAAACTCTTTTCCTGCATCACGGCGTTTCATTATGCAATTTGCGACAGAATCAATATCGTAAGGAATTTCAGGCAGAAGTATTACATCGGCCCCGCCCGCTATGCCAGAGTAAAGAGAAAGCCACCCAGCCTTGTGCCCCATCACCTCAATAACCATGATGCGAGAATGGCTGTGTGCCGTTGTATGGATTCTGTCTACAGCCTCTGTCGCTACATCCAATGCCGTGTGAAAGCCAAAAGTTATATCTGTTTTTACAATATCATTGTCAATTGTCTTTGGAAGTCCTATCACATTAAGACCTTCCTGAGCAAGCAGGCTTGCAGTAGTGTTAGTACCGTTGCCACCTATGCAGACAAGGGCATCCATATTCCATTCTTTGTATGTCTTTTTTATTGCCTCTACTGGCAAAAGTCCTGTCGATGGGTCTGGTTCTGGATTTTTGAAAGGCTTGTCTCTGGACGTTCCTAAAATTGTACCGCCTCGTGTCAAAATTCCAGAAATATCATCACCTGTTATAGGAAAACAATTATTCTCAACCAAGCCACGATAGCCGTTTTTTATACCAATCGGCTCCATTCCGTATTGAATCATTGCTGTACGGCAGACTGCACGTATAGCACAATTTAATCCGGGGGCATCTCCACCAGAGGTTAGTATTCCAAATTTTTTAACGCCAGAACTCATACAAAAATTATACAGCAAATCAAACTAATTGCAAATATAAGGATTTCACTATTTTAATTTTACTCTATTCTGTTTTATACAATTATATTAGATATAATAGATTTTTCTTTGAAAAATTATTGTAATCTCATACAAATATTGCTAGAATCGGCATAAAGACACATAAATTACGTATACGTTACATTATATCGCAAACAGAGGAAAATCTATGAAAACGAACAGTTTGTCGTTTAAGATTGTTTTAAGAATAAGTCTTCTTGTTATTCTTATTTGTGTTTTGATTACATCCTTTTCAGTTCTTCTAATCAGCAAATCACAAACAAATCAAGTAAAAAGCACAATGATTAAACTTCGAGACGATGCAGGAAAGCTAATCGAACTTTCTATCAATGCCTACATCCGCGAGGTAGAAGCCATAGCACAACGCAATGACATACGCAGCATGGACTGGAACATACAAAAACCAGTTTTGCAGGCAGAAGCAAACCGTATTGGATTTGAATCCTTTGAGGTTGGCAATCCTAATGGTATGGCACATTC
>CADCRJ010000025.1 GCA_902803735.1 uncultured Spirochaetaceae bacterium | reverse complement strand
CTACTACGACATTGAGGTAAACGCCTACGACTACGACGGTATTGTTATAGGCTACGGCAAGGAAAAGAAAGTTCTCGTAACAGACGGTGCAATCACAACCGTTACGATTAAAATCTCGGCTGTACATTATAGCGACTCTGATTCCGAAGATGACGACGAGGGCATTATGCTCTATGTATCCGGTGGTGCCGCAAGTGGCGGCGACGGAAGCGAGACAAACCCGTTCGCAACTGTACAGGCAGCCCTCAACGCAATGAGTGACAGCACGAGAAAATACATCGTAAAAATCTCAGGTAACATCGAAGGTGCAATAAACATTACGGACAGCATAAATGCCAAGAAAATTGTGATTGAAGGAACAGACCAGACCTCGGACATTCTAAGTAACACATCTGGTGGCTCAGAACGCGTAATCACGGCAGCTTCCTCCAGAATACCGCTCGAACTCAGCAACTTTAAACTCACAAACAACTACGCAGGAGGAGGTGGCGGTGGCGTAAAATATGGCAATGGCGGCATAAAAATATCTGGTTCTGCAAAAGTAACATTTAAAAGTGTAACCATAACCAAATGCTATCCAGACACAGATTCTGGCGGTGCTCTCTATATAGCAAGCGGAGCCATAGTAGAAATGACTGACTGCACTATAACCGAAAACATCGCGACAAACGGCGGAGGCATATACTCAGAAGGCTATCTCACAATGACTGGATGCGAACTGTCAAGCAACCAAGCGGGCAGCAATGGCGGTAACATAAGCTCTGCGGGAACCTTAATTATGACTAACTGTAGAGCAACAAACGCAGAGGCTAATGCCGGAGGTTCTTTGTACATAAACGGCAACACGACACAGCTCACGGCTTGTACAATAACAAACAGCGTTGCTTTCAATTCTGGAGGAGGAATCCTTGTCGGAGAAGGAAAAACTTGCACAATCACAGGAACGATTTCTGGCAATATAACGAACGGTACTGACGAGAACGCAGCAATTGAAGGAACGACAGGCTCAATTATATACAACGGAACGACTTACACTTTTGATACAGCACACACTTTATAAGCCGCTCCATAAAGACTAAAAAAGATACCCTAAACCAAGTCGGTGAACATACCTGCAAGCCGTGCATTGAATTCTTCGGTGCGCGGCTTCATTTCGTTCAGGAACTCGTTGTCTCTCAATGTTCCTAGAACGGTCTCCATCTCTTCCTTGCTCTTGAACGTAATCATTCGGAACTCGTCGTCATAGTCCTTGCGGCGGGTTCCTACGGCAGACTCGTACATCTCGTTGCTTACAGCCGTAACGTCAGAAACAATGTCCTCAAAAATCTCCGCAGTAAAAGAGCAGATGTTACGCGAGTACAAAAACTCCAAGAGATAGACCGCATAAGCAATCTTATAAGTAAGGTAGGATTCTTCCATCCTGTCGTAGTACTGGTGAACCTCGTCCCAAGTGTTTATCCCATGATTCTTAATCTTAGTAAAAAGCTCATCCAGCTTTTTTTCTGGAATAACCTGCCCGCCCACGTTACGCCACTTCGTAAACAGCGGAAGCTCGCTTATACGGACAATCTCCCGCCTGTTAAGGCTTGCTATATGGCGGGTCTTGCAATAATCAAGCAAGGTTGACGCTGCAAAATATTTTACGATTTTGCGGTACTCTTTGTATGCCTTTACAGGCTTTAAGATTGTTGCTCCGTACTTTTTCTGACATTTTCTGTCATGCAACTCAAAATCCGCGTCAGGGTTCTGATGCAAAAAATCCTTGGCTACCTGCATAAGTCCTTCTGTCCCAATACTGCCAGCAGCCTCCATTGCACGTATGTCTGATTTTTCAAGCAGATAGCGGCCTGTAAGCTCAACAAGGCGGTCCAAAGCCGTAACCACTTCCTGAATCGAATCAGGAGCAAGCGGGTTGGTCTCTATGTGCTGCACCTTTATAAGACGCTTGTCACGCTTCTGGAACTTGGAGTTATTGCGAGCAATCGCATACATATTGTAAAGGAACCAGTACGCAGGAATTATAGTGACAGGCGTACCCTCGCCGTTAGAAGCGACAAGCGAGAAAGGATAAGTAATGTTAAGCTCGTTCTGGTAGCTGCCCTTTGAGACGAGCACAAAGGACGCAAATCGCGAGTTGTGCTTGAAGTCAGAGCACAAGCCAGGCCAGAACCCGCGCCCCGCAAGCATCTCGCCGTCTGGCGAACGCGAGTTGTGGTTACTGCCTATCGTAGCACCAGATGCAATGTTGCTCTGCCCGCAAACAGTCGCGGCAATCAAGAACGATGAATTATGGTGTTGCTCATGGAATGGGAAGATAAGGTTGTTCAAAAGCTCGCAGCATGAGACTGTCGAATTATCTCCAAGCACAGAGTTCAAAAGCCTTGCACCGTATTTGAGGTGACAGTGACGCCCCATAACGAAACGTACCGCAACAGCCTGATAGAACACATGGCAGCCGTAGCCAACAATTCCGTTCACAAGCTCTACGCCTTCCCCTATCTGGCTTGGCTCATCAATACTAGAGCAAACCGTTATATTCTTTAGCTTGAACGCACCTTTTATGTAGGCATTCTCGCCAATTTTTGCATCTTTCAAGAGCGTCGTATTCTTTATTACCGTGTGGGAACCGACAAATCCCATAGTATCAAGCTTTTTCGTATTACCGAACTCGGTAAGCTCCACAAAACGAGCCATAAGCTCCTTATCTGCCCTGTTGCGAGACCAAATAAACGCATCGGCAGGAATCATGCCCTCAAAAGGAAGGACAGCCCGTCCGTCATTCTCGTTCGCAACTCCAATCCAAACACGGTTCTTCTCGCCCTCACCCTCTTTGAGGATTCCGTTTCCAAATTTGGAGTGGTTGGTGCAGCTCATTTCCTGAATATTAAAAAGGATTACTTTATCTGCAAGCTGGTAATTTGAAAAATAGGCGACATTGCGGACAACACAATCAGCCCCGATAATTATGTTCTCTAGGCAAGAATTGTAAACTCCCTCTTCAAGCACAAGGTCGTGATATTTGAGACGTACACTTCTTAACGCACCAAGAACCAAGTAGCCGCGTACTTCGTTTCCTTTGAAAAGAGACATGTCAAAGCCTTTTTCGTCAACCCAGACATTATTCCACTCAGGGTCATCGTTAAAATTAGTTTTCTCAAGGATAAGAATTTCCTCGCGTGTCAGTTTTCGTTTTCCAGTCAAGAATTTTTGCGGCAACGGCGGCAAATCACACTCAGAAAGGTTCTCAACCATAGAAATCATAAAAAAAGCTCCTTCGTTACAAATAATAACGAATTACGGAGCTTTTGTCAGCGAAAAGAAACAAAAATACGCAAACAGTTTAACAATCTGTCATGCTATCTGTTGTAAAGAACGCACTGCTCCTTTAAGTGGGCGGCGGCTGTCTTTGCTTTTGCACCAGTCAGGAGAGCATTGTCAATACGCCATGCCCAGTTTGCCTGGCTTGTGCTCGGCGTATTCATGCGTCCCTCGGCACCAATGCCATAAATATCCTGCATTGGAATTATAGCGAATGCGGCAGTCGAACTCATTGCAAGCTGTATGAGAGAACGGCGCAAGTGTCCTGACGCACGCAGTTTTTTAGCGGTCTGAACGTCAACGTTACGTCCGCTAACATAAGAGGCTATCAAAGAGAGAGTCTGGTCATCCATTCCGTTCAAAAGCCCCTGCGTAGTGTCGTTGTCATGCGTACCCGTATAAACCACGCAGTTAGTCGTAGTAAACTGGTGCGGCAAGAATGCGTTAACAAGCGCGCCATTCCAAGCTTCGTTCGGGTTGAACGCAAACTGCAGGATTTTCATTCCAGGGAAGCCGCACTCATCACGAAGCGCGCGAACCTCGTCCGTGATTATTCCCAAATCTTCTGCAATCAGCGGAAGCTCGCCCAGCTCCTTTCGGATTGAGTCAAACAATGCCTTGCCAGGACCTTTTCTCCACTCGCCGTTTATAGCGTTCTCGCTTCCGTAAGGAACCGCCCAGAACGACTCAAAGCCTCGGAAATGGTCAATGCGCACGTAATCAACGAGCTTCAGCGTTGCCCTGATTCGGTCTTTCCACCAAGAATATTTTGCTTTTTTGAGCGCGTCCCAGTCATAGAGAGGATTTCCCCAAAGCTGACCGGTAGCGGAGAAGTAATCCGGCGGAACACCAGCCACGTGAGTCGGGATTCCGTTCTCGTCGAGCAAGAAGAACTTCTGGTTTGCCCAAACGTCGCTAGAGTCTGGCGAAACAAAAATTGGAATATCGCCGATGATTTTTATTCCCTTTGACGCAGCATAGGCACGAAGCTCGCCCCACTGTGTGAACGCAAAGAACTGCACTACTTTATGGACAAGATAATCCTCAAGATGTGCGTTAACCCACTTGTCAACGGCTGCCTTGTTGTGCCGTGCCAGAGGCTTGTCCCAGTAGGTGTTCCAAGCACCGCTCACGTTTGAATGGTTCTGCTCCCGCTCCTGCTGTGCCTTTGCGTCAAAATGAGCCTTAATACACATGAACGCGGCATAGTCATCAAGCCAGAATGCATTGTCACGGCAGAAAGCGTAGAACGAAGACTTCACGTCTGTCTGAAAATTCTCGCCATCCTCTGGGTTAGTTATAAGATTCAAGAAATTTTTTGCTACAGTTCTGAGCGCGCCAGCTTTCCACCAGACAACGCCGCCGTACTCAACAGAACCGCTGCGGTTTATATAATCTGGCACACGGACATCCTTTTTCTTTGCCCATCCACGTTCCACAAGGTTAACCAAATCAATGAACAGCGGGTTCAAGGCAAAAGTAGAAAAAGACTGATACGGGCTGTCTCCATAGCCTGTAGGTCCAAGAGGCAGAACCTGCCAGAGCTTCATGCCTGCGGACTCAAGCCAATCGATAAAATCATAAGCGGAGCCACCAAAGGTTCCGATTCCTGCGTTCTTGCCACCAGCAAAAGGCAGCGAAGATGGATGCATCAATATTCCTCCGACTCTCTGTAATTCCATAAAAACTTCCTATATTTATTCGTAAAATCGGTAAAAATCCCGAAAGCTGGGCTTATAGGGATTCACAAAAAACAGAATTCTACTGCATTTTCATTGTATCACAGTTTGCATAAGTTGAAAATTGATTTCTAACAGTTTTTTGTAACAGTCGTCGCTTGCAGTCAGGGCAGAGAGCCAGCTTGTCAAGATGTTTTTGCGATTCAGTCCGCTCATCTTTTCCATGAATTTCACCGTCCCCGCATGAAATACGCGTCTCCGTTCTATTTAAGCCACTTGTCGCATTTTTGTAATCAGGGAACTCCTAAGCACAAAAGGACATCGCAAAAAAAACTCCCAATTAAGGTCAAATTTTTACAAAATTTTGTTGTACAAAAATGACAATCCTAGTGTACTATTAAAATTACGAGAGGATGGTCTACTATGAAGCAGAAGACACGTGCGTTTCAGGACATTTACGATGCAGTAAAATTTTTGGACGAGATAAAAATCAGCAAAGAGTATCAGGACGCACAGACTGTGCTCGTGAACATCTTTACTGAACGCGTACAAAAAGACTATATAGAATACATCTCTAACATCGTAAGGACAAAGCTTCCAAAATCTAAGCTTTCAGGGCTTACTTGCCTCGCAGGATTTGCACATGGCGAGACTTTTCAGAACGGCACGATTCTCACGGTCATGTTTTTTTTCAACTCGCAGGTTGAGGTGCTTGAATATGATTTTTCAGAGACCAACGTTGACAAGGCGAAAAGCGATTTTATCAGTAAAATAAAGGATTTCTCCGAATTAAAGGGCATTCAAGTTTACACAACACCTCTCAAAAACAACGTGACAAACGATTTTCTTTCGGCAATCAACTTTGAGCAAACTTCAATTCCGATTTTTGGAGCAGGAGCGGGATTCAGCAGCAAGTCAGAGACACAGAACCTGTACGTTTTTGGAAACACAATCCACGAGAACGGAGTCGTGATTACTTTGTTCCGAGGCGAAAAGCTAGGAATCTTTGCGGAGTCAACGTTAGGCTGGACTCCAATCGGAAAGGAAATGCGGGCTACGGACGTAGCTGAGAACCACATCCTAAAAACAATAGACAACGAGGTTGCGGGCGAGGTTTACAAGAAATATCTTGGAGTCTCCTCAAAAGAATTCTTCTTGGAAAATACCTGCGAGTTTCCTTTTATGATGAAAAGAGGTGACAAATGGGTTGCAAGAATCCCTATTCAGAAGGACGATGACGGCTTTATCCATTTTACGGCAGACGTTCACAAGGGCGAGAAGCTTTTGTTCTCTTACGGCTCAAAAAACGGAATCTTGCAACAAGCGTTCAGCCTTGCCGAATACATGAGCCGAAAGAATCTTGAGGGGCTTTTGATACACGCCTGCAGGAACCGTTATCTTTACTTGAAGGACGATGAATTATTGGAGCTTCAGGCATTCTCGAATTTTTACAGGGAAACTGCGGGTTGCTTTGCGTTCTCAGAAATCCTTTACAAAAGCAATAGCGGCGGCTTGCAAAACAGTGCGCTGGTCGCAATCGGATTCCGAGAGTGCTGTGACGACAGCAAAAACTCATGCATTGACGACTGCTACATAGAGAATGTTTTTTACGGAACCAGCAAATACATAGAGTTCAACGAGTGGAAAATGGACTTATCCCTCAACAAGAAAAGTACCCCGCAACTTCCGTTCGAGGAAAGAATCGTAAACTTTCTGCACGCCACGACAAGAGACCTTTACCTCGCAAACCTAAAGCTAGAGGAAGCGGCAACTGTTGACGGGCTTACAAAGATTTTTAACCGCAAGAAGATTTCCGAGATTATAAATTACGAGCTGAAAAAGCGAGGCGTTACAAACGATGGCACAAAGGACATTCAGCTCATCATGTTCGACATCGACAACTTCAAGCGGATAAACGACACTTACGGTCACGACATGGGCGACGAGGTTCTTTCAAAAATCGCCCAGACTGCAAAAAACTGCATACGGGAGCAAGATTCAATCGGACGCTGGGGTGGCGAGGAATTCATGATTCTGCTTCCTGAAGCAAAAAAAGAAGAAGCCGTGCAAATTGCAGAAAGAATCAGGGCAAATGTCTTTGATCTAAAATGGGAGAAAATTCCAGGGGTCAGCATATCTCTCGGCGTTGCAGGAGTACGCGAGAATGACGACATTCAGACTCTTTACAAGCGTGTTGACGAGCGTCTTTATTTTGCCAAGACCCACGGCAAGAACCGTGTTATATCCGACAGTAAAAGTCAATGATGTCACATAGAATAATAACAATTTGTACAAAAATATTGCATTTTCACAAATTCAGTTTTAAAATCTAGTTATGACACCGTTTAGAAAGCACTCAATATCTTTTAAATTTACATTGATGCTCCTAGGAATCACTCTAATTATCCTCTTTGTAACTTCGATTCTTTCTTACTACAATCAGCTGAGACTTTACAAGAAGCAGAGGAAAGAAAGCATTCAGTTTGTAGCGTCATATCTTGAAGGCATTCTTGTGTCAGACGACATTTATTTCGTATGGTATCAGGATTATTTTCTAAAAAACCACGATACCCTCCTTGTTCCACATGATTTTGACGACGCTGCGATTCAAGATGCCCGCCACGATTACGAGGAGACCCTTTCCAAAGAGTTTCCTGGAAAAGTTCTCGGAACGGACATAACTTTCGAGGAGCTTTCGGATAAGACAAAAGACGCTTATGAAATCT
The DNA here is from genome assembly GCA_902803735.1 of uncultured Spirochaetaceae bacterium. Taxonomy (GTDB): domain Bacteria; phylum Spirochaetota; class Spirochaetia; order Treponematales; family Treponemataceae; genus Treponema_D. Next base: position 7,927 of record CADCRJ010000025.1, on the reverse strand, counting down.
ACAGCCATGAATACTATCTGTCGGCATTTGAGAAAGCCCGCGAGATGTTCAATCTTGCATACGTTTACTATTGGGTTCCAACTAACGATGAGACAGAAGAACTTACATTTGTTCTGGACAGCGAGCGCGGCGAGCGTATTTTGAACGGGAAAAAATACATCGAGCTAGGAATTAAAGAAAGTTATTCCAAAAAAGAGTTCAATCGTCTGTGGGAAGCATGGGAAACAGGCAGACGCCCTTCTGGCTATGATATATACAAGACAAAAAAAGGAAAAACTTATGCCTATTACACACCTGTCTTTATAAATGGACAAAAGATGGGCGTTATCGATGTTGAAGTGGAAGTAAGCACTATAACGCGCTCAATTATTATCGCGACGTTCCAGCAGATACTTACAATATCAGTCGTTCTCTTTGTATTTATGACTCTCCTGCTCATTGACATACGCAGAAACTATATACGAAAACTGATAAAACTCAGGAATGTAATTGGCGAGTATTCACTAGAGAAAGACCCAAAGGTTGCGGAGCAGCTTACAGAGGATGTCTCGAACGAAGATGAGATTTCATCAATACAGGTCAAATTCGTCGAGATGATTTACGAGCTTGAGAATTATATACAGAGCCTGACCAAAACAAAGCTGGACTTGCAAACCTCAAGGCAAAAAGCTATTGAACTCAACGAGCTTGCCCTAAAAGACTCGCTCACAGGTATAAGGAACAAGACTAGCTATGACAAGGAAGTTCAAAAACTAAACTGGGAAATATCTGAAGGCATAAAAGATATTGGCGTTGCAATGACAGACCTGAATTTCCTAAAAAAAATCAACGAGACTTTTGGCCATGACAAGGGAAATATAGCAATCATAGAGCTTTGTAAAATCGTGTGCAAAATATTCTCGCACTCTCCTGTATTCAGAATAGGGGGCGATGAATTCGTCATAATTCTTAAAGGTGAAGATTTACAGCATATTGACGAGCTTATAAAAGCCTTTTACCAAAAGCTCAAAGAAAGGCAGGAAAATCCAGAGTTGGAGTACTGGGAAAAAACATCTGCCGCAATCGGCTATGCAGTCTATACCCCAGATATAGACTGCACCTTTGAGAATACATTCAAACGGGCAGACGCAGAAATGTACAAGTCAAAAAAAGCCATGAAAGCTACAAGGGACTAGCACGGCTCTTATTTACGCCGCTGGTCCTCATGTGTTTTGTAATAAGCCTCCTTGCAATCATACATAGCCTCGTCAGCACGCGCAAAGACGCTCTTGTAGTCCTTGTCAGAAAGTTTGTCGAACACAGCCGCACCCTTAGAAATAGCAAGCTCCGCCTCATAGCGGTCATTTCCCTTGTTGAATTCTTCTATGCGGCTGTCAAACAATTCAAGGAGATATGCAACTTTCTGCTTGGTAATATTCTCCTCCAGAACTACGAACTCATCGCCACCCGTCCTAAAAATAGATTCCTCGCTAAACACGGAGCGCAAGACCCCTGCAGAATCCTTTATGAGCATATCTCCATACTCATGTCCCATTCTGTCGTTCATGCGTTTTAGACCGTTAACGTCAAACACAAACACGGCAAAATCTGCTATATTCTCGTTTATACGCTGCTCAATCACTTTTACGCGGTCAATGTAAGCTGCCTTGTTGCCGCACGACGTCATAACATCGCTGTAAGCCTGCTTGCTTATAAGACCAATATACTCTTTAAGCTCTACAGAAATCTTGCGAATGCTCTCGGCAAGCGCACCAAGCTCATTATCAGAATGGAACGGAACATCCGTGTTAAGTTCCCCGCGGGCTATACGAGAAGCACTCTCGGTAATAATCCTAACAGGACGCAGAATCTTAGAAGAAAGATTATTCGCAAAAATAACGGAGATAATCAGAATTATTAAAAAAAATACTGACATCTGAAATATCATTTTTGAAAGCAATCTCAAAAGCTCCGACTCTGGTACGGATATAGCAAGGAGCATTCCGTTGTCAATGCTGTCCACGATGAGCCTCTGCCGAACTCCATACCACTTGTACGGATAATTTTGGTTCGTATCTATATATTGATCAGAAAAGAAATTACTAAGCTCCAGAACGTCCTTAAAGTTTCCAAAGTCAGAAGAAGAAAGCCCTTTTGGAAAATCCTTATGATATATAAGGTTATCGTCCTGGCTCACCAGGAAACCAAACGCCATGTCATAGTCCAAATTATCGATGATTTTACGTAACGATGAAATGCCTATGTCCATACCAACAACGCCTATAAAATTACCGTCATAATAAATAGGAATTGCATACGAAATAGAGCTTATTGAATCTTCAACGTTTGCATTCAAATAAGGACCTATCCAAGAAGCTCGCCCAACTCTCTTTGCTGTATAGAACCAGTTTGTATGCTCAATATCGGATTCATCAAATTTTTTTATGTCAAAATCAACATCAATAAAACGGTTCCTACCATTGCTGACAAAATACGAACTACAAGAATATGGCTTACCTTCTAGTTCCAGACAGTAATAAAACGTCTTAACGTATTTTAATACACAGCAAAGCTGGTTAGCCTCATTAAGAAATTTTGCCTTAAGCTCGTCGTTGTAAGAGCTGTCGGTTCCGAGCCGACTCATGTCAATGGTTGTGCTAATATAGCTCTCCAGCGCACCAACAGCTCCCTCAACGCTACCAAAGCACTCATTAAGCTCCGCCGTCTTCTGGCTTGCAAGAACATGCAAAGTCTGCGAAGAATGAACTTCAATCGCTTTGTTGACATAATAAAACGCAATTACAGACGGAATCAAAAAAACTGCGAAAATCGTCACCAGATAAGAGTGCATAAAACGTGTATGTATCGAAGTCATGTCCCTTACCCCTTCTTAACTCCGTTGCCGCCCATTTCTTTTACAAGATAGCAGAACTGAGCCGCACGATAATAGTTTTTCTTTATCGTGTCTGAAATCCTAACCTCTGTAAGTCCTACAGAAACAGTAACCAAGCCATCAGCCTCAACATTCTTGCAGAACTGGCGGCATATCGCATACGAACATTCTATAGGCAACTCAAACAAAACAAGGAATTCATCACCGCCCCAGCGAAGAACCATTCCCCTGTTGTCTAGGAGGTGCAACATATTGTTCACGACAGAGATTAAAACCTCATCGCCATCCATGTTGTCATTAGCTTCCTTAAAGAAGTCAATGTCAAAAACAGCAAGCGTCCTGTAGCGGGTTGTATTGAACACACCCCTCTCGCCGAACATGAACTTAAAGAAATTCCTGTTCGGAAGTCCCGTAAGGGAATCTTCCTGTGTAGTCTGGTTTATGAACGAAGCCTTTGAGCCATAAATCTTTTTATATGTGTACGACAAGCTGTAGAGCCCCACAGCAAGAAGAATCAACGCAAAAAGATAGAATGACTGGTACAAGAACCATGTCGACTTATGGTCTCCACGTACAATAAAATACCATTTTAAATCTTTTATGTACTTAACAATGGCATACTTCGCAGGACCATTGTCCATATACCTGTAGCCAGCAGGGGCATTCTTTTTAGTTGAAACTAAATACGTAAGCGAGGCGACTGATATATCAACAAAATTCGAGTCAAGGACAACAAGACCTGTTTCATCTGTCATGTTGATTTTTACGCCGAATTTTTTCTCATAAAATTTGAACAAATCAAGAATATCATCTATATACAAAGAAGGAGCCGAAACTCCCAAGAGTTTGCCGTGCTCATCGGTAAGCCCCACGTTCAGGAACATAGTGGCTTTTTCCCTGTTATCGGTATTTCTGAACACACCTATATGGAAATCAGTCTTATCCTCCAAAAAGTTCAGATACCAAATATCATGAGGATTCTTTGATGGGTCAACAATCTTATGAACACCGTCATCACGGTAATAACGTCGGGTTTTCTCAGAAATAAAAGTCGCGGACGCGTAAGAAAACTCATTCTTTATTCTCTTCAAATAATTCTTCATCTGCTCGGCATCACTTGCCAAACCTGCCGCAGACTCTTTATTTATGAACTGACGCAAAAAATCATCATTTGCCATTGTTCTCGAAACAATGACTGGCTCCATAATTTTAGAAAGAATCACGTCATGGAGATGAGAGGCAAGCAAAAGTTCAGCCTCTTTTTGCCGTTTTGACGCACCAAGAAAAATTAAGTAATGTGCTCCCATCAGCAAAGAAATAACAACAAATAATATAATAGCAGCCACTACGGCCAAGGATTTTTTCATAACAGCTCCAACTTATTTAACAATACTCACTTTTTTTAATAGGAAAGCTGCTTTTTTACATCATGCTAATGAGGGTCAATATAACAAATATTTTGCAGTCTGTCCATTAAAATGCAAAAAAACTGTGAAAAAACTCCAAAAACTCCAAATATTGTAACTTTTATCGGAGTTTTTCAGCAAATTTATAAATAAAAATGAATTTATTGCTTTTTTTCGCAAAAAGTAGCAGAATATAGCGTATTTTTCAATAAAAGGTTGGCAACATCAGTTGTCAATAGAGGATAGTATGTTCAAACCAGAACTCATTAACAGTTTAAAGACCTATAACGGCAAAACATTTGCCAGCGACCTTCTTGCAGGCGTTATCGTAGGTATAGTTGCATTGCCACTGGCTATTGCATTCGCCATTGCTTCAGGCGTAAGCCCGGCTGCCGGTATTTTTACGGCAATCATCGCAGGTTTTTGTATTTCCGCATTCGGCGGCAGTACTGTTCAGATTGGCGGACCAACAGGTGCGTTCGCAGTCATAGTTTACGCAGTCGTAGCTCAGTTCGGTTTGGCAGGACTCGCAACAGCAACTGTAATGGCTGGCGTTCTGCTTATAATGCTCGGCGTTTTCAAGATGGGCGGCCTTGTAAAATTCATTCCATATACAATCGTAACAGGCTTTACAGCAGGAATCGCTGTAACAATCGCTGGCGGTCAAATCGGTAACTTTTTTGGACTTACAACAGCAATCTCATCAGAAAATCCGCTTACAATACTCGGCGAGACATTCACTCAGATGCCTGGCGATTTCTTGCCAAAAATGATTGCTTTCGGACATTTCTTCAGCACATTTGACGCATATTCATTCATAATAGCAGCTATCTCGCTTGTATTCCTTTTTGTATGGGCACACTTCATAAAGAAGATTCCTGGCTCGCTCATAGTCATCCTCGTTGCGACAATCGCAACAATCGTACTCAGAAACTATGGTTTTGACACAAAGACAATCGGCGACATTCCGCACTCGCTCCCAAGCCCGACTTTGCCAGACTTCGGACTCAAGACAGTAACGAACCTGTTCCCTACGGCTGTATCAATCGCCGTACTCGCAGCAATTGAATCTTTGCTGAGTGCAGCCGTCGCAGATGGTATGACAGGTGCAAAACATGATTCAAATACGGAGCTCATCGGACAGGGAATCGCAAACATTCTCTCGCCATTGTTCGGCGGAATTCCAGCAACAGGAGCAATCGCAAGAACAGCGACAAATATCAAGAACGGCGGACGCACACCTGTAGCAGGAATGATTCATGCCCTCACGCTGCTTCTCATTTTGCTGTTTTTCGGAAAGTACGCGTCCATGATTCCAATGGCAGCCTTGGCGGCAGTCCTAATCAACGTCGCATGGAACATGGCAAGTTTCCCAGCAATCAGGGCTTTGCTCAAAGGTCAGAAATCTGACATCTGCGTATTCTTCGTGACATTCCTTATTACTGTATTCGTTGACCTTACGGTTGCAATCACAGTAGGTCTCGGATTTGCCGCATTCTTCTTCATCAAGAAAATGATAGACCTCTCAGAAGTTCAGAGCGAAGAAAGCAATATTACAAGCGGAATCGCAAAGTCAATAACTACTGCAGATATGCCAGAAGAACATTTGGACATTCCAAGCGGCGCAATGGTATATGAAATTGACGGACCGCTCTTCTTTGGAACAGTACGCAAATTTGAGGTTGCAGTAGAAAAAGCAGGAATCCAGTACAAAGTTCTCATCCTTAGAATGAGAAACACGCTTTACCTTGACGCGGGCGGCTTAAGGGCACTCGAACAGGCAAAAGCTGCCTGCGACAGACGCGGCGTTACAATCGTCCTTAGCGGCGTGCACGAGCAGCCACGCAAATTGCTTGAAAAAACAGGCATGGCAGACAAGCTCGGACGAGAAAATGTCTGCGACAACATTACGCTTGCACTCGCCCGCACTCGCAAAGTACTTGGGCTTTAACTAATACAGGGGAAAGCGACTTTACTGCGTTTTCCCCTTTGTTTAGGGCATCTCAGAAAACTAAGTTTTTAGAGTCTAACTTTAAGCAATTTGATTGCAAACTATTTGATTTTATTAAATAAAATACTATAATATCGCTATGCAACAAGAATTTGATTTTTCCGAAGACATCAATACTACTGTAGAAAACCACACGCTCGTCTTTATCTATGACTCAATTTGCAAAGACTATGTATACAAGAACGGCGACCCAGAGCCTTTTCTTAAGCAACTCGTTAATATAGTTCCAAAAGAGCATGAGTTTTTTGAAGCATGGCTCAGAGGCTTTATCTCAGTAGCCCGCAATGACAGGATAAAAGCAAAGGAGTTTTACAGCGCGGCTTTATCAAAAGCGGAGCTTGCAATGGACTATCTTCCTATTTTCCTGCAGCAGGGATTCGCTTTTTTCATGTACATTGACGAAGCGGAAAAAGCCAAGCAATTCTGGGAATTCGGTGTAACGCACAACGTTTTTATGGGTGCTGGTGAAAAATTCTTTGAGACATTCAACGCAAAGGAACAGTTTTGGGTTCAGTTCGCACCTAATATGTGCATAGACAGACAGAAAGCAACGGAACGTGCCCTTAGCGACTACAAGAAACATACATCTTCTGCACTTGAAGAATCTATTGATGATGCCGACTTCGAGCATTTCTCAAATCTTGTGGATTCAATTGACTTCAACACAGAGAAAATAAATTCTGTTTCTGTGCTCTACTACACGCTACAGAGGCGTGCGGCGATAAGGGCGGGTGCAGAAAGCTTTATAGAAGATTTAGTCCAGACTCAGACAGCAAGACTGCTTTCAAAGATTGATTTCTCAAAATTGCCAGAACAGCAAAGAAACGACCGCTACATGACGATTTTTCACCAGATGAGGATTACTTACGATAAATCCGGACTTGGAAAAATAATGTACAATGCTTTTTTTGGCAAAGACAATGAACTTGCTGGCAGGCTAAAAAATCTTGAAAAAATCAGCGAGATAATCATTGACCGCACAGATGATGTAGACGATTTCTCAAAGCAAATTGACGGCAAGCTTGGTTCAAACGCACTGCTTTTTGCAGCAGAAACAAATGACTGGGAAATTTGCAAGAAGCTCATAAAAAAGAACGCTAACACGGATAAAATCATAGGTGCGGCTCCATTCGGCTTAAAATATTCTGACGGAAGCGTTGTCTCCACATCCATTCCGAACTCGTTCATTTACAGGCTCATCAGCTTTGGCTCTTGGACATGCCTAAAGAAATATCTCTCGGAATTCGCGGACAAAGCTAAGAAATCCATGACAGAACGCTCTGACAAATTCAATATAACACCGCTTGTCTATTGCATACTGAACACAATTTACAATGCAAAAGATGAAGAAGAACGAACAAAAAGCAAGGCTTTGGTAGACGAACTGCTACCGTTCTTCTTGAACGCAGGCTCGGTACTTGAAGAAAACACAGCGTTCGGAACAGCTCGCTCTCTATTAGGTTGAATGTTGAGTTTCAAAAAGTAAAATATGCAGAAACGAAATTTCAGAAATCAACTCCCAGCGGGAACCCAAATGAGCACGACAACGACTGTGCTCAATCCCGAAAAAAGGCTCGCTTGAAGCTACGCTGCGAATACCGCGCTTCGCCCTACGGCACGCCGTACGCACTTGCTACG
>CADCRJ010000024.1 GCA_902803735.1 uncultured Spirochaetaceae bacterium | reverse complement strand
TTCGCCCTACGGCACGCCGTACGCACTTGCTACGCCGTATGTGCAGATTTTTTTTCGGGCGTGGAACCCCGCTTCCGTTGCTTTCTGAGATTCCAATTAAAACTCGACATTCGACATGTTAGAAAGAAACCGTGTGTTTACCACCGCCCGCTTTGCTCTGTCTGTTCTTTGAGCCATTGCCAGTTTGCTTTCAGCAGCTCCTTGCTTTCTGCCCGCCACTTCCAGTTGTTGCCCTGTGTGGACGGCGTGTTCATTCGGGCTTCGCTGCCTTTTGCAAGAATATCCTGCATTGTTATTACGCAAGTGTTAGCCTTGCTTCTAAAAGCGGCTTCTATCATATAATCGCGCAGGGCTTTCTTTTGAGTTATCCCAAAGTAATGAAGCGCATTCTCAACGTCAGTTTTTGGAGCCGTCTCGCTCCAGCCAAGAATAGTGTCGTTGTCGTGCGTTCCTGTGTAAACAACCGCGTTTTTTGGGTAAGTCTCTGGCAAGTAGTCGTTTTCTTCGCGGGAATCAAAGGCAAATTCTAGCACCTTCATTCCTGGAAAACCAGAGTCTTTCAGCAATTGCTTGACAGAATCTGTCAAAAAGCCCAAGTCCTCGGCGATTACGGGCAATGAGCCAAGGTTGTTGCGAAGCTCTGTGAACAGCGACATTCCGGGTCCTTTTTTCCATTCTCCAGATTCAGCTGTCTTTGCACCTGCTGGAATGCAGTAGAATGAATCAAATCCCCTAAAATGGTCTATTCTGATTATGTCGTAGGTTTCAAGGCTTTTTTTGATTCGTCGTGTCCACCACTCATAGCCTGTGTGTGCCATATAATCCCAGTTGTAGACAGGGTTTCCCCATAATTGCCCAGTTGCACTAAAACCATCTGGAGGGCAGCCCGCGACCTCTATAGGATTAAGCTTCTCGTCCAAAGCAAACTGGCTTGGAGATGCCCATACGTCCGAGCTGTCGGCAGAGACATAAATCGGAATGTCGCCTATTATGCAGATTCCTTTGCTGTTAGCGTATTCCTTGAGCTTTTTCCATTGAGTGAAGAAAAAATATTGCAGCATTTTGTAATATTCGATTTTTTCAGCTTCTTCAACCTTCAGTTTTTCTATTATCTCTGGTTTTCTGAAGCGTATCTCTTCTTCCCATTCTGCGAGTGCGTGACCATCGTGCCTGTCTTTTATAGCCATGAACAAGGCGTAATCGTCAAGCCAGAATTCGTTGTCTTTGCAAAAATCCTCAAAATCAGCAGGAATTTTCTTTTTGAAGTTTTTCTGCAGAATTTTGAAAACTATCGGGCGGTTTTGGTAAAGCTTGCCATAATCAACGGCGGTATTATCATTTCCCCAGTCGATTGATGCATAATCTTCTTCTATTAAATAGCCGTCTTTTTCAAGCAGCTTAAAGTCGATGAAATATGGGTTTCCTGCAAATGTTGAAAAACTCTGGTAAGGAGAGTCTCCGTAACCTGTCGGGCAGATTGGCAGAAGCTGCCAGTATGTTTGGTTGCTTTTATGCAGCAAATCTATGAAATTGAAGGCTTCCTGCCCCATTGTTCCAATTCCCGTGCTGCCCGGAAGCGATGATATGTGCATAAGTACGCCGGATGCACGTTTATTTAGTGTTGTCATGGAAAAATTCCTTATCTGTTACTTCTTTAAATACGCTTTTAAGGAGGTAACTTATTCTCTTATGTTTTTGACACTTTCACCTTGTACGAATTCAAACGGAACAAGAGTGTGAGTGCTGGGTTTTTGCTGCTCCATTGAATCAAGGAGCGCACTAAGCCCTTTGTTTGCAAGCTCGTCTTTGAGCTGCCTTATTGTCGTTATTTTTGGGCAGTAATAATCACAGAACGGCAGACCATCAAACCCTGTTATTGAGATGTCTTCTGGAACGCTGAAACCTTCGTCATGCAGGCTTCTTATTGCGCCGATTGCCATAACATCTGACATTGAAAAAATCGCCGTCATGTCGGGATATTGCCTTAAAAGCGTTTTTGCGGCAGAGGCTCCGCTCTCAAAAGAATACTTTGCAACTACATATTGTTTTTCTTCGTCAAACGAAAGTCCGTTTGCCTTCATTGCGTCCAAGAACCCTTGAAAACGTCGTTTTGTCAGTTCTGAGCTTTTAAGGTCACCGCCTATGATGCCGATTTTTTTGTGTCCGTTCTGAATTAACTGCGTTGTCGCAAATTCTGCGGCTTTTCTGTCGTCAATGCTGACACTTGAGAGATTGCAATTTTCAACGTCGTGAGCTTGGTTTGATATGACAACGCAAGGAATCTTTATTTTTGAGAAATCTTCCTTATAAACGTCTGGACTTCCTCCTAAAAAGATGAATCCCAGCGGTTTTTGCTCGTAAAAAATACGGCTTGCTACCTGTGCCTCGTTGTCGTACTCATCAAGAATCACTACGTTTGCGGTGTAGGGCAGGCTTTCAATCTGCTTTTGAATACATTCCAGAATGCCAGTCAATAAAGGGCTGGATGTACCTTTTACAAGAATTACGATATTCTTGTGTTCCAGTTCTTTTAGACGCTTTGCGTTCTGGTTGAGAACAAAATTATGTTTGTCAATTACAGCTTGAATGGCTTTTCTGGTCTGCTCGCTTACGCCAGGCTGGTTGTTTATTACGCGAGAGACTGTTCCAAGCCCAAAACCACATTCTTTTGCAATATCTTTGATTGTCATTGTTAACCCTTTACAGCACCTGCAATTACGCCTCGGATTATATACTTCTGCGAGAACAGATAGAATATGACTATAGGAATGATTGCAAGAACCAGCATAGCCATAAATCCGCCGTAGTCAGTCGCACCGTAAGCTCCCTGCATTGCGATTTGGATTGCTACAGGCAGGGTCTTGTTATCCGTGCCAAGTACCAAATACGGCAGCAAGTAGTCGTTCCAAATCCACATTACGTTGAGAATCGAAACCGTTATTGTGGTTGGCTTTAGTACGGGAAATACCACTAGAAAGAATGTTTGCAGCGGACTGCATCCGTCAATTTCTGCGGCTTCCTCAATTTCCATTGGAACGGACTTTACGAATCCTGCGAACATAAAGACTGCAAGACCTGCCCCGAATCCAAGGTATACGAAATTTATGCCTATGATGTTGTTCAAATTCATTGTGTTCACAATGTAAGTCATAGTGTACATTACCATTTGGAACGGTACAATCATGCTGAACGCAAAAAGGTAGTACAATGCATTTGTGAATTTGTTCTTTACGCGGACTATGAACCATGAGGTCATTGCCGTGCAAAGAATAATCAATGATACCGAAGCTACCGTAATAAAGACTGAACGTAAGAACGAAGGAATAAATCCCGACATCGAAACTCCGTTCAGGTAGTTCTCAAAGCCGACAAGCATCTCGCCTTTTGGAATAGCGAATGGTGCGCTCGAAATGTAAAGCCTTGATTTAAAAGAATTTATGAATACAAGGACGATTGGAACAAGGAACGCCACCGAAAGTACGCAGAGAAGAAAAAATATGATGACGTTCGTCGTGAATTTTGAATTTTTCCAGATTCTCATTGTTCTATCTCCTTTTTATTTGTGAGCTTGAGTTGCAGGAATGCAATCAGAGCGACAATGATGAAGAAAATAACGGCTTTTGCCTGTCCTACGCCCTGCCATCCGATTCTTCCATAGAATGTATTGTAAATATTCAAGGCAAGCATTTCTGTGGAATTTTCTGGCGCACCTGCTGTAAGGGCAAGGTTTTGGTCAAACATCTTGAATGTATTTGCAAGTGTCAAAAACATACAGATTGTCACAGACGGCATTACCATAGGAATCTTTACCTTGAACAGAACTGTAAGTGGGTTTGCTCCGTCAATCTCGGCGGCTTCTAGCAGTTCCTCTGGGACGTTCTGTAAGCCTGCTATGTAGATTACCATCATATAACCCACAAGCTGCCAGTTTGTAAGTATTACGAGACCCCAGAACCCGTACTCGGTTTTATATGTTATGTCCACACCGAATTCTGACAGAACGCCATTTATCAGCAAGTTCCAGATGTAGCCCAGAACGATGCCGCCAATGAGGTTTGGCAAAAAGAATATGGAGCGGAAGAAATTCGTGCTTCTGAGCTTGCGTGTCAAAAGCATCGCAAGCGTAAATGAAAGTACGTTTACTGTGATTATAGATACAGCCGTGAACAAAGATGTGAAGCCAAGCGCATGAACGAACTCTGTATCATAAGTGAATGCCTTTATGTAGTTTTCAAAACCTACGAATTTGGCATTTGTTACGGTTGTGAATTTTGTGAATGAAAGTCCTATTCCCATAAGGAACGGAACTATGAAGAACAGTGTGAATGCAAGCAGAGTAGGCAGCACAAACACTGGAAAATACCGTGCAATTGATTTTCTCATGGGAATCCCCTCCTGATTTGCTGATAGGATGACAAGTGGCAGATGCCTTTGAAATCAACTGCAGCGGGTTCCGTCCCATGCAGGGAAACAGACATATTAGGGACTATCTGTTTGGTTCCCGCTTGCAGTTGGGTTTCAAAAAGTTTTTTTATCCTTTAGGTTTGGGCTTTTAGTTAGAAGATTCGCTTTCTTTTGCCCAGCTTGTTATTACATCATTTGCTACGTCAGACCAGTCTTTGTTTCCCTGTGCATATTTGAGGAGGGATGCACCAAAGTCGTTCTTGAACTTCTGTGATGGGAACAAAGTGAAGTTCCATGATACAGATGTTATGCCAGGTTTTGACATCCAAGCCATAACTTCCTGTGCGAGTGGGTCTGTAGGTCTCTCGTTCTCTGCGAATGTGTCGAACGGAGCGATGAATCCGAGCTTGTCTGTGTCTGTTACGTATTTTTTACCGACTGGACTTGAGTAGAGCCAGTATACAAAGTCTGCGGTTGCTTTCTGGTCTGCCTCAGATGCCTTGCAGTTAATTGTGTAGAAGTTCTCTGTTCCAATGCAGAGACCTTGACCTTCTTCGCCAGAAACGCCTGTGTAGATTGGAAGATATTTTACGTTCTCGGCTTTTACCTTGTTTCCAGAAACGCCTGCAATCTGTCCCCATGCCCAGTTTCCGTTCTGTACCATCGCACAGTTCTCAAGAGCGAATTCTGCCATTGAGTCAACTACAGTCTTTGTTCCTACAGCACCTTTATCAATAACTGAGTAGTTAAGGTACAAATCAAGGATATTCTTGAAGTTGTCACCGTACTGGAACGAGATTTTCTTGGTCTGGTCAGATGTAAGGTCTACGTTGTTATTCTTGAACTCGTAGTAAACAGGGAGGTTTGCGAGGTGTGTCTGCCATCTCCAGTCTTCGCCTGATTTGAGCGATGTTGAGGCGAATACGCCCTGAATGCCAAGCTCGTCTTTCTTTGCCTGCATATCTGCAACAAGTGCTTTGAGCTTGTCAAAGTTGTTGATTTCATCCATCGATGCGAATGAAGTTGCTCTTGATGCAAGAGCAAAGTATTTGTCAGTAATCGCTTTATTGTATATAATACCATAGCCTTCTACTACATAAGGAATGCCGTAAACTTTTCCGTTTGCAGTAATGGCCATTGATTTATCAGACAGATGCTTGTAGAGTTCTGTGTTTGTCAAATCAGCGCAGTAGTCTTTCCAGTTGGCATAGCCTTTTGGACCGTTGACCTGAAAAAGAGTAGGTGCTTCTTTTGTTGCCATTTTAGACATGAGTGTTTGTTCGTAGGAATTATTTGCAGCGGTTTCTACGATTACTTTTACACCCGTTTCTTTTTCATATTCAGCGGCAAGCTGCTGATAAATCTCTGCAACTTCCGGTTTAAAGTTTAAGTAGCGAACTACAGGTTTTGCGTTTTTATTTCCGCATGATGATAAAAGACCTGTCGCTCCCAATAATGCGGTTCCTGCCGCAACTAATGAAATCAGCCTAGAAATTTTTTTCATACTGGCTCCTTGTGTTTTGTTTTGATTTGGAAACGTTTCCATTTACAATTTAGTTTATTATAGGTTTGCTTTCTGAATTTTGTCAAATTTTTTTTGTAAAAAAATGAAAAAAAATTGGAATTAGAAAAAAACGAAGTTTGTCAAGTATTAGCGACATTTTTTTTCACTATTTTTTTTACTAAAAACCGCTTGCATTTTAGTTCATTTTTATTTTACGCTTTTTACATGGATGCAACAAAGCCGTTGCCCCGAATTGCCGTATGGCGGTTCAACTAACGGGGAGGCTTTGAACTCCCCGCGTAAACGAGGAGAAATCTAAATGAAAAGAGTTCAAAAAATCATCCTTCTTGGTCTTGTGGCAGGACTTACCGCTTCTTCTGCTTTTGCAAAAAAAGCTCAGACAATCAAACTTGGTTTTAATATTCCGCTTACTGGCGACTCCCCTAAAGTTGGCGAAGGCTCGAAATTTGCCGCAGAGATGATTAAAAAAGAGATAAACGATGCGGGCGGTCTTGATGTAAAGGGAAAGAAATATCTCCTTGATTTTGTTTACGTTGATAATGAATTGAAAGCAGATTCTGCTATTAATGCGGCAAACAAATTGATTGATGTTGATAAAGTTCTTGCATCTATTGGTCCTAATGGTTCTGGACGAGCCATTCCTGCGAGCGAAGTTTATAACGATGCGAAGGTTCCTATGATTACGCCATGGGCGACAAACCCTGCTGCGACTGCAAAAAAGCCGTTCTGCTTCAGGGCTTGCTTCCTTGACCCGTTCCAAGCGCCAGTTGCTTCTAAGTTTGCAAAAGAGCAATTTAATGTAAAAACCGTTGCAATCCTCTATAACTTGGAGGATGACTATTCAAAGACTCTTGCAGAGTTGTTCAAGGCTGACTGGGTAAAGAATGGTGGTAAGGTCGTTGTTTTTGAGTCTTTTGGACAAAAAGACCAGGATTTTTCTGTTCAGCTTACAAAGGTTGTTAATTCTAACGCAGAGCTTTTGTATTTGCCATGCTACTACAACCACGTAGCTCTGATTATGGCTCAGGCTAAGGATTTAGGCTGGAACAAGCCTGTTATGGGTTCTGATTCGTGGGGTAGCGCGGACTTGGTTTCTTTGAGCAAGGGTGCTGTTGTAGGTTGTTATTTTACAACTCACTATGCTGCTGCAGGAGCTAAGGGCAAGACAAAGGAGTTCATTGACAAATACAAGAAGGCTTATGGCTATATTCCTGATGATGTTGCGGCATTGTCTTATGATGCGACCATGCTCGTTTTGCAGGCAATTCAGTCATCTGGTCTTACTGGCAACTTGAAGAAAGACCGCGTTGCAATTAAGGACGCTCTCGGAAAAATCAAGAATTATGACGGCATAACAGGAAAAATGTCATTCACTCCAGAGGGAGACCCAATAAAAGATGCTGTTGTCGTTCAGGTTTCACAGGACGGACAGTTCACATTCGTTAAAAGTTTGCAACCATAGTTTGCAGCCGTAGTTGCAGCCGTAGTTGGGTTTAGTGACTTGCTGTAAAAATGCAGGCTCTAGGCAGGAAGTCTTGCAGAATTTCCTGCTGATGGTCTGTATTTTTACGGTGCTGTTTTATTTGGAATCAGGGTTTGGTACCCCTGTACTGGAGGCGTTATGCTGTCTTATCTCGTGCAAAATATCTTTAATGCGCTACAATGGGGTAGTTTTTATTCGATGATTGCCTTGGGCTATTGTTTGGTTTATGGCGTTCTGCGTTTGATTAACTTTGCCCACGGCGATATTTTTATGACTTCATGCTACATAGCATTTTTTGTCGTTGCTTTCTTTAGTGCTCATCTTGCGGGGCTTTCTGGCGTGCCTTTGTTTGTGCTCACCCTTGTTGTGACTATGGCTCTTACAGCCTTGCTTGGCGTGGGAATTGAGCGAATCGCTTACCGCCCGTTAAGACAAAAAGGCGCGAATAGGCTTTACGTGGTCATTACCGCGCTTATGATTGGCTTTATTCTTGAAAACGGAAACTTGGCTTTGCTTGGTGCAAGCTCAAGAAGTTTCCCTGATATTCTGCCAAAAACCGTATGGAATGTGGGCCCTGTGACAATTACAAGCCTCAAAGTCCTTGTAATTGTCAGCGCGGTCGTAATTTTTGGAATCTTGCAGTTCATAGTTCAAAAAACAACTCTTGGAATGTCGATGCGAGCAATTTCTTATGACAAGTTTGCGATTCCTTTGATGGGCATTCCTGTAAATACTGTAATCACATTTACTTTTGTGCTTGGCTCTTCGCTTGCAGCCGTAGCGGGCATCCTGTTCGGTATGTCTTATCCTGTCATGGACCCTTACATGGGCATGATTATAGGCTGGAAAGCGTTTATTGCCGCTGTCGTTGGCGGAATCGGAGACATTAAGGGTGCTTTCTTAGGCGGCTTCTTGCTCGGTTTTGTAGAGATATTCGTTACAGCATTCTTGCCTTCTAGCTATAAGGATTTGGTTTCGTTCGTCATCCTTTTGGTTATCCTGACACTCAAACCGACAGGATTTTTTGGCGTTGCAAAGGGTGCAAAGATTTAGGCGGGAGGATGATTATGACAATGTCTTTAAAACAGCAGAAGTATTTTTTTCCTGTGGTGACAATCGTTTCAATACTTGTCATTACTGTGCTTGCTCACTTTGAGATTATAAACAATTACTTTCAGACAATTATCACTACGATTTGCATAAATATCATTATGAGCGCGAGCCTGAACATCGTAAACGGTTTTATGGGCGAGTTCAGCTGTGGTCATGGTGGCTTTATGGCTACGGGCGCGTATGTTTCTTCCGTTGTGTCACTTATACTGTTCAAGGACGGAAATTCTATAACTGGCAGCAACCTGCTTCCTGAAGGTCTGGCTTTGCTCGGCTTTCCAATCTGCATATTGCTTGGCGGCTTGGGTGCCATGCTTGTAAGCCTTATTGTAGCGATTCCGTCATTTAAGACCCGTGATGACTATCTTGCGATTATTACTGTTGCGGCGAATTTTATTGTTACGACGGCATTGAACAACATCCCGCTTGTCGGTGCGAGCCGTGGTCTTATGGGTATGCGCGGTGTTATGAACGGCATGGCGGACGTGATAGATATTCCGTGGATTCTGGTCTGGGCGATTGTGTTTGCGCTTTTCTCAGTTCTTGCAATTCATTTCTTGATGAAATCAACTTTGGGAAAAGGAATCAGTTCCGTTCGCTATGATGAGATTTCTGCTGAGATTATGAGCGTAAACACTAATAACATGAAGCTTATCGCGTTTACATTCAGCTCTTTTTTGGCAGGAATAGCAGGCGGATTGTTCGCTCATTTGCTTGGTTTTATCAATCCTTCGTCGTTTGGAATTATGAAATCAACCGAAAGCCTTGTTATGGTCTACCTTGGCGGAATGGGTTCCCTCTCAGGTTCCGTTCTTTCTGCGGTTGTATTTACTATTCTTCTGGAGCTGCTTCGTCCAGCCCAGATTTTGAAATGGATTATTATCCCGTTGATTTTGATTCTTATCATGGAGCTGCATCCAGAGGGAATCATGGGGTCAAGGGAGCTTACCGACGTTTTCCCGAAGCTTAAGAAATATTTTCCTGCTGACAAGAACCTTATAAGACCTAATGCTGCGGCTACTACGGCAGCAAGTACAGGAGGTGCCGAATGAACGAACAAAAACCTTTGCTAAAAATAGAGCACTTGACGCACCGCTTTGGTGGATTGCAAGCTTTGACCGACATAAACGTCGAGCTGTATCAGGGCGAGATTGCGGGCTTGATTGGTCCGAACGGAGCTGGAAAAACCACAGTTTTCAATTTGGTAAGCGGTTTTTACGTGCCTTCAGAAGGAAAGATTACGCTTGACGGTAAGCTTCTCAATGGTTTACGCCCGCATCAGATTGCAAATATGCAGATTGGACGCACCTTTCAGAATATACGACTTTGGAGCGATATGACCGTTCTTGACAATATCTGCATTGCGCAACATTCAAAGCTTGGCTACTCGCTGAAGGATGTGTTCCTGCGTACCAAGGCTTACAAGGAGCGAGAAAAGCAGATACACGAGCAGGCTTGGGCATTGCTTGAAAAATTCAGCCTTGCGGACAGCGCGCTGGATTATCCAAAAAACTTGCCGTACGGAATCCAGCGTAGGGTTGAGATTGCACGTGCGCTCAGCTTGAACCCCAAGATTCTGCTCTTGGATGAACCAGCTGCAGGACTCAGTACATCTGACTTGGACGGTCTTATTTCATACATTCGCTGGATACACGACACGTTCAATATCACAATCTGGATGATTGAGCACCAGATGCAGGTAATTATGACTCTTTGTGACCATCTCAAAGTTGTTGATTTTGGAAAGGAAATTGCGGATGGCATTCCTGACGAAGTTCAGAAGAATCCAGCTGTTATTAAGGCTTATCTTGGAAATGCGAATATAGAGTAGGGGGTGCATGATGTTGCTTGAAGTAAAAGATTTGAAGGCTTCCTACGGAAATATTGAAGCCCTGCACGGTATATCATTTTGCGTTGATAAAGGCGAGATTGTTACCCTTATAGGTGCGAACGGAGCGGGAAAAACGTCGAGTTTGCTCGCCCTTTCACGCTTGCCTCGTCCAGAAGCCCCTACTGTTAAGAGCGGGGACATTTTATTTGAAGGCAAGAGCATTCTGCATACTGAGCCACATGAGCTTATACAAAAGAGAATGATGTGTCTTGTTCCAGAGGGAAGGCATATTTTCGGAAACCTCACCATAGAAGAGAATTTGCAGATGGCTTGCTATGGACGGCACAAAGACCCCCTTTGCGGAGCTAGAACGGCGGAGCTTTATGAGCAGGTTTATGATTTGTTCCCGCGTCTTTATGAGAGACGCAATCAGCGGAGCGAGCTTTTGAGCGGCGGCGAGCAGCAGATGCTTGCTGTGGGGCGAGCACTTATGACGGACTGTCCGTTCATCATGCTGGATGAGCCTAGCATGGGTCTGGCTCCAAAGCTTATGTATGAGATGTTCCGTGCTCTTAAACGCCTTAATGTGCAGCAGGAGATGACTATTCTTGTCGTTGAGCAGAATGCGAAGGTTGCCCTTGAATTTGCGAGCAGGGGATATGTTCTTGCTACTGGTGAAATAATTGCGAGCGGCTCTAGTAGTGAGCTTCTTGAAAACAAGCTTGTAAAGAAGGCTTATTTGGGAGGTTAGGACAATGGATTTATCTGCGGTAATAATAGATACAATTTGGATGCTTATCGGAGCAATGCTCATATTCTTTATGCAGGCTGGCTTTGCAATGTTTGAGGCTGGCATGACAAGGGCAAAAAACGCGGGCAACATCGTGATGAAGAACCTGATGGACTTTGCCTGTGGTTCCCCTGTGTTCTACCTTGTTGGATACGGCCTTATGTTTGGGGCTGCAAACGGCTTTTTGGGCGGTTTGCACCCCTTTGGTTTTGGCATTACGAAAGCTGCCGAAGTTCCTGTATGGGTTCATATCGCTTTTAATACAATGTTCTGTGCGACAGCGGCAACGATTGTGAGCGGTGCAATGGCAGAGCGTACAAAATTCAGCGCGTATCTGCTTTATTCTGTCGGAATCAGCGCGTTTATCTACCCGATAGTCGGTCACTGGTCTTGGGGAGGCGGCTGGTTGTCTGGCTTGCAGATTCTTGGATGGAACAACGGATTCCATGATTTTGCAGGCAGCGCGAACGTTCACTTTGTTGGTGGCATTTGTGCTTTGGTCGGCTCAATCTTTTTAGGACCAAGGCTTGGTAAATACGAGAAGGACGGAACGCCAAAAGCAATACAAGGACACTCAATCACGCTTGCGGCTCTTGGTGTCTTTATTCTGTGGTTCGGCTGGTTCGGCTTTACCGCCACGTCAACGAATGGGCTTCATACAATGGCACAGGTGCTTACCGTTGGTAAAGTTTTTCTTTGCACTAATTTGTCTGCCGCCTTTGGCGCGTTGGCAGCTATGGCTTACACTTGGATAAGATACAAGAAGCCAGATGTATCAATGACCTTGAACGGAGCCCTTGCTGGACTTGTAGCCATTACTGCGGGTTGCGATGCTATTGCCCCGTATTTTTCGCCTGTAATCGGGATTATTGCAGGAGTCTTGGTTTCTGTAAGCGTCGAGTTCTTTGAGAAAAAGCTTAAAATCGATGACCCTGTAGGTGCGATTTCTGTTCATGGCGTTAATGGATTGTGGGGAACCCTTGCGGTTGGTTTGTTTGCAAAAGAAGGCGGTTTGTTCCTTTCTGGCTCTGCGGGGCTGTTCTTGTGCCAGTTCTTGGGAGCTTTGAGCATATTCGTGTTCGTTTCCTTTGCGGCTTTTGTGCTGTTCGGCGTGTTAAAGCGGACTGTTGGATTGAGAGTTACCGCAAGCGAAGAAATTGCGGGACTTGATGCTCAGGTTCATGGGCTTAAAAATCAGTACTCGGAATTTACTTACGACTTCTTGCAGAATGATTTGCAGGATTATGTCCCGCTGCCGATTGACACTGCAATCCCTGTTGCCGTACAGAGCGAGGAAAGCGTTGGTAAAACTATGAAGCACATTACAATTATTACTCGGCAGAGCAAGTTTGACGCTCTTAAAGCCGAGCTGAACAAAATCGGCATAACGGGAATGACTGTCACAAACGTTATGGGATGCGGCGTTCAGAAAGGTGCCGACGAATTCTACCGCGGAACGCCTGTTGACGTGAACCTTTTACCAAAAGTCAAGGTTGAGGTCGTTGTTAGCAAGATTCCTGTTAAGACGGTCATTGATTCGGCTCGCAAAGTTCTGTACACGGGACATATTGGCGACGGCAAGATTTTTGTGCTGAACGTCGAGGATGTTGTAAAAGTACGTACTGGCGAGACAGGTTACGATGCATTGCAGAATGCGAAATAAATTTGTATTTGGAGGAAAAATATGAAAAATGTTGGATACTATAACGGTAATATTGGTTTGCTTGAAGAGCTTATGATTCCTGTTCTGGACAGGGGAATGTATTTTGGCGATGGCGTGTATGATGCCACTTATTGTGCGAACCGCAAGATTTTTGAGACAGATTTTCATATCGAACGTTTTTATAACAGCCTGAAAGCCGTAAAAATTCCTTTTGCAATGCCAAAAGAGGAGCTTGTTGCGGAGTTACAGCGTTGTATAGACCTTATGGACATCGATGGTGTATGTTTTGTCTACTGGCAGGTAACACGCGGTACTGCGCCTAGAAATCATGCTTTCCCGCATGCTTATCCTAATTTGCTCATATCCATTACTGAGTCTAATCTTATGGATTTGACAAAACCTTGCAAACTTATCACGGAGGAAGACACAAGGTTTTTCCATTGCAACATAAAGACTCTGAATCTGCTGCCTTCTGTAATGGCGTATCAAAAAGCCCTTGACGCTGGCTGCTCAGAGGTTATATTCCACCGTGGCGAGCGAGTCACGGAATGTGCTCATTGCAATGTGAATATTCTCAAAGACGGCTGCTTTATAACGCCTCCTCTTGATAATCTGATTCTTCCAGGAACAACACGAAGGCATTTCCTGCAAATTTGCGAGCGGCTTGGAATTCCTTACAAAGAAGAGCCGTTTACCGTTCAGGACGTATTTGAGGCGGATGAGGTGATGATTACAAGTGCAGGTACTTTGGGACTTGCCGCCTGTGAGCTTGACGGAAAGCCTGTAGGGGGCAAAGACAAAGAGCTTTTGAGAAAATTGCAGCTTGCGGCTCTTGATGATTTTACCGCAGAGACTGGATTTGTTCCGCCGTTCAGAGCTGAGCTTTGCTCTTGCTGATAAGTTGAAAATGCGAGGTGGGCAATGACACAGACAGAACTTGCGGAGTACAATGTAGGTGAGAATCTTGATACGCTTATGAACCTTGACCCCCGCGGATACGGCATTTGCAGAATCCTGTACGCTGGAAGCCGAAGACTGGCGGGCGATGTTCCTACGGCTATGCGGGCTGCAAAGAAAATACATGAGTTGCTGAAGGATTCTTCTCCTGATACTGTTGTCCTTATTATGACAGGCTTTGTGCTGCGTCCGCATTTGCAGCCTGAGACTGACGGCATTGTTGGTGCTCTTCTGCTTGCAAGGGCACTTGTTACGGCTTATGGCGTTACGCCTGTACTTAGCGTGCATGAGAAAAATGTGCCAGCCGTTGTGAATTGTGCCGTCACAATGGGCTTGCATTGCTATGACGACATTCAGACAGCACGTAAGCTGCCACTTTCTTTTGCTTATGTCTCCATGCCTGTTGATGAGTCTCTCGCAGAGAAAAAAACTTCACAGCTGCTTGCTGAACTGGAGCCAGCCCTGGTTTTTGCTACTGAATGCGCAGGTGCAAACGCCGAGGGCGAGTACCACAATGCGAGAGGCGTAAATATGACCGAGCTGGAGGCGAAGCAGGACGGTCTTTTCAATGGTTTTGCGAGAAAGGGTGTTTCCACCTTTGCCGTAGGTGATTTGGGCAATGAGCTTGGAATGGGAGCTATGGCAGAGTTTATTACTGTCTTTGTTCCTTGCGAGTGCGAGTGCGGTTGTGCTGGCGGTATTGTTGCGGCAACCGAGGCGGATTATCTTATAACCGCGACGGTAAGCGACTGGGGCGTATATGCTGTAATTGCTTCACTTGCCTTCTTATGCGGGGACATAAATATCCTGCATACTGCGGCGATGGAAGATTCTGTGCTTCGGGAGTGTTGCCGCTGCGGAATGGTAGACATGACAGGCTCCCTGCTCCCTGCGATTGACGGCTTTAGCGTTGAGATTGAAGTGTGGATAGTCTCCCTTATGCGTTCTACCGTTGAGTATGCACTCGGCTATAAGAATGATTTTTGGTTCAGTTCTGTATTGGAGAAGGCTTTTTATGAGTGAGCGAACAAATTCTAAATGCTGGAAAATTGTTGAGGCAAGCCAGGACTCGATTCAAGTCCGTTTTGGCTCAGAAATTTCGGAGTCCTTGAACGCAATAGTGCAGAGATTCTGCAGCTTGTTTGAGACCGCCGTAAAAGACTCAGACTTTGGCATTTTAGAGCTTGTTCCGTCTTATTGTGCGGTATCAGTTTATTTTAACCCGCTTGAAACAGATTTTGATTCCGTATGCAACCTTGCCGAGAATTTCGCTAATTTAGTCGTATCTAATGAGAGCCAGTTGTCGGAATCTCTGCATGGGAGCGTTCTTCACGAGATTCCTGTTTGCTACGAGGGCGAGTTTGCCCCTGATATGGAATCTGTCTCTGCACATACGGGGCTTTCTGCACAAGAAATATTGTCCTTGCATAGTGGCAGGGATTATCTGATTTTTATGCTCGGATTCTTGCCAGGGTTCCCGTATTTGGGCAATATGAACCCAAAATTGGAAGTTCCACGCCTTAAAACCCCTCGCACAAAGATTCCTGCTGGCAGCGTGGCAATTGGCGGAAAGCAGACTGGCGTTTATCCAATGGTCTCTCCTGGTGGCTGGCAGATTATTGGCAGAACGCCGTTGCCACTTTATGACCCGCTTAGAAATCCGCCCGTACTGTACAGGGCAGGAGACAGAATTCGATTTGTGCCTGTGAGTAAGGAAGATTTTGCAAAAATAGAGCAAAAACAGAATCAAAATACAGCCTGCATTGCAGAAAAGCCTCGCTTTGCCGTTGGCTCAGGCATTCAGGTACTTTCTGCAGGTGCTTGCACCACCGTGCAGGACAAAGGTCGCTACGGCTTCCAACACATAGGAATAAGCGAAAGCGGTGCTATGGATTATATTTCATTCAAGGCTGCAAACTGCTTGGTAGGCAATCCTGATGACTCTGCCTGTCTTGAGGCTACTTTGGTGCTTCCTCGCATTCGTTTTACACTGCCATGCGATTTTGCTGTAACAGGGGCAAGAATGAATGTGTATCTGGATGAAAAGCTTGTTGAGCAGGACTCGCTGATTCATGCTGGCGAGGGCAGTATACTCTCGTCTGATTATGCTACGGGCGGTTTTAGGGCTTATATCGCATTTCGCGGAGGAATCCTGTTGCCTGCGGTGTCAAAAAGTGTCTCGACGAATCTGTCTTGCAAGATTGGTGGAATTTCAGGGCAAATGCTCAAAGATGGAGACGAGCTTGCGATTGGTTATGCTGAAAAATCAGAAAAATCTTTGGAAAAGACATTCCTCGTAAAACTTTTGGACATTCCTTCCAATCTCTCGGTGAACAAAGTTTGTAAAATTCGTGTGGTAAAGGCTGCCCAATATGATTTTTTCAGCCAGTCTGCAATAGAGCAGTTTACGCAGAATGTTTATACAGTTATGCCAGAGAGCAACCGAATGGGAATCCGTTTGGGCGGAAAACCTTTGGATTGCCCTTCTACAGACATTATTTCAGATTCAATTCCTCTGGGAGCTGTGCAGATAACCTCTGCGGGGCTTCCCGTGATTATGGCGGCTGACAGGCAGACTTGCGGTGGCTATGCTAAAATTGCGGCTGTTATTCGTAGTGATATGGCTGTTCTTGCACAGCTTCCGCCTGGTTCTAAAGTCAGCTTTGAATTTGTCTCGCATTCAGAAGCGGACAGAGTTTTTAAGGAGCAGATTTTATGATAGAAAAAGATTTGAACAAAAATCCATATAAAGATATGTTGCCTACTGATGTCAGGCTTCTTATTCGAGAGGGAAAAATCACAGGGCAGACTTCTGGAATGTGCGAGGGTTTTGCTCAGGCAAATCTCTGTGTCTTGCCAAAAGAATATGCCTATGATTTTTTGCTTTTTTGCCAGAGAAATCCAAAATCCTGCCCCTTGCTTGAAGTAAGCGATGTGGGCAGCCGCTTTTTGCAAACTACTTGCAATGCCGATATTGCGACAGATATTCCCAAATACCGCATTTGGAGAGACGGAGTGCTTGTTGATGAAGTGACCGATGTTTCTTCTGTGTGGCGGGATGATTTAGTGTCGTTTGTGATAGGATGCAGCTTCTCGTTTGAGTCTCTCTTGCTGAAGGCAGGTATAGATGTTCGTAATATTTCTGAGAAACACAATGTTCCTATGTATTTGACGAATATCGAGACAAAGCGAGCTGGTATATTTGGCGGTAAAATGGTGGTCAGCATGAGACCTGTTACTGAGAGTCAGCTAGTCCGTGCTGTCACCGTAACTGAGCGTATGCCGAGTGTGCACGGAAGCCCTGTTCATATAGGCAGTCCAGAAGCGATAGGCATAAAGGACATAAAAAAGCCAGATTTTGGAGAGCCTAGCACCATACGCGAAGGCGAAGTTCCTGTGTTCTGGTGTTGTGGTGTTACGCCCCAGAGCGTTGTGATGCAATCTAAGCCATCATTCTGCATAACCCATGCACCTGGTCATATGCTGATTACTGATTTGACCGATTTTGATTTGCAGGAATAGCCTGTACCAGCTTTTATCATGGCTGAGTTTTTATAGGAGTATTTATGAAAAGCGTTGATTTGAACTGTGACCTTGGCGAGTCTTTTGGAGCGTATACAGACCTCCTTGCTGTTGATACCAAGGTTTTGCCGTATATTTCATCTGCCAACATCGCGTGCGGGTTTCATGCGGGCGACCCCCTTGTAATGCAGAAAACTGTCCGTGTAGCCTTGAGCTCTGGCGTGAGTCTTGGCGCACATCCTGGCTTGCCAGACCTAGCAGGTTTTGGTCGCAGGAATATGAGCATTAGCCCAGAAGAAGCCGAGTCTTACATAATATATCAGGTGGGGGCATTGCAAGCCTTTGCATTTGCCGAGGGAGCTTCTCTTCGTCATGTCAAGCCGCACGGTGCTCTTTACAATATGGCTGCAAAAGATTTAAAGCTTGCGGAAGGCATTTGCAGGGGTATTAGCAGACTTTGCAAGAATGGCAATGAATTGGTTCTTGTCGGTTTGTACGGAAGCCAGCTCATAGAGGCAGCCAAAAAAGTCGGCATTCCCTACGCCTGTGAGGTGTTTGCAGACAGAGCTTATAATGATGACGGTTCACTTGTTTCTCGCTCATTACCAAACGCTGTCATTCATAATGAAGAAGAGGCTGTGTCTCGGTCTGTCCGCATGGTTCGTGACGGAATCGTAACTAGCGTGTCTGGCAAAGAAATCCCTGTTCAGGCAGATACAATCTGTGTGCACGGCGATAATCCAAGTGCAATTGCATTTGTTCAAAAAATTCGGGCGGCTCTTGCTTCAGAGAATATAGAAATTAGTCATCTCTAGTAATTTTATAAACAGACTCTTTATGTACTATTGCATTTCTTTTTTGTAGAATAGTGCTTCAATTTTCTATAAATCGGAGTTAGGAGAATGACCGTATTTGATATATTGGGACCTGTCATGGTTGGACCTTCAAGCTCGCATACGGCAGGGGCTGTTAGAATTGGTCTTGTTTGCAGAAAGCTTCTTGGTTCTACGCCGCAAAGTGCAGACATTCTGTTGCACGGCTCTTTTGCGGAGACAGGGCTTGGACATGGTACAGACCGTGCTTTGATAGCGGGCTTGCTCGGAATGTCTACGGACGATTTGGACATTCCTCACAGTTTTGAGAGAGCGACGGAGCAAGGAATGAACTTCTCTTTTGGTAAAGTTCAGCTTGACGACGCTCATCCTAATACTGCAGTGCTTGACTTAAAAGCTGCTGACGGTCGCTCGCTCAATATTCAGGCTTCCTCCATTGGCGGTGGAAGAATATGCATAAACAAAATTGACGGAATTAGGACTGATTTTACAGGCGATTATCCTACTTTAATTGTGCATAATCTTGACCAGCCAGGTCATGTCGCGGAAGTCACCTCTATGCTTGCTCACAAAGGCGTTAATATTGCTACCCTAAAGCTGTATCGCAACAAAAAGGGCGGCTATGCGGTTATGATTGTGGAAACCGACCAAGGCGTTCCTGACGAGGCTATAAAGTGGCTTCATCGTGTTGAGGGCGTTATAAAAGTGACCTATCTTGATGTGAGGGACGAATAAATGGCTTTTTTGAGTATGGAATCTTTGTGCAAAGTTGCTGCAGAAAATAATATTTCTTTGTTTGAGGCAGTACTTCGGGACGACTGTGCGGAAAGCGGAACAACGCGGGAAGCTTCGCTTGCAAAAATGGCTCATCTTTGGGACGTTATGAAGAACACCGCTAAAACTTATGATAAGAACGCACATTCGGCGAGCGGGCTTGCTGGCGGCGATGCTGACAAATACAAAGCTTATACAGAAAGCGGCAACGCGTTGATAGGAACTTTTGTCTCGACAGTAATGTATTACGCTCTTTCAACGGCAGAGTCAAATGCTTGCATGAAACGTATAGTCGCAGCCCCGACAGCGGGTTCCTGTGGAGTGTTGCCAGCGGTTCTTATCCCTTACGCAGCAAGGTTTTCTACCTCTGATGAGCGTATTGTCGAGGCTTTGTATGTAGCCGCAGGAATCGGCTCCGTTATTGCTTCTCGTGCGAGCATTTCTGGGGCAGAGTGTGGTTGCCAAGCCGAGATTGGAGCGGCTTCCGCAATGGCTGCTGGTGCTCTCGTTTACTTGCAGGGCGGAACTGGCGAGCAAGTCTGCACAGCCGTGGCAATCGCTCTCAAAAGCCTTTTGGGGCTTGTTTGTGACCCTGTTGCAGGTCTTGTTGAAGTTCCGTGCATCAAGCGTAATGTAATTGGCTCTGTAAATGCTGTTACAAGTGCTGATATGGCACTTTCTGGAATAGAAAGCAGGATTCCTGCTGACGAGGTGATTGATGCTATGAAAGCGGTAGGCAGCACGATGCCTGAATCTTTGCGAGAGACTTCAAAAGGCGGTCTTGCAGCAACGCCGACAGCCCATCGCATAGCAGAAAAATTGAGCTGATTTATGCTATGAACGTAGCGAACCGCGGGTTTTTAATAAATCAAATCATAAAAAAACGGTTGGAGTCGGGGTTGTGGCACAAAATCGCTTGAGCTTTGCTCACCGCGATTTTTTGGACACGTTCCCGACAGGAAACCGTTTTTTTTGTGCGTTCGTCTAATGTATTAAAACACGCAGTTTAAATTACGACTGCAATGTGGTGTTTTTTACGATAACGTCGTGTGCGCCGCCCTCTGTGATTGATACAGAAGAAACGAGAGTGAGCTTTGCTTTTTCCTGCAACTCAGGGATTGAAAGCGCACCGCAGTTGCACATTGTATGTGTTACCTTGCGGAGAGTGATTGAAACGCCATCGTGCAAATGTCCTGCATAAGGAACATACGAGTCAACGCCTTCCTCAAAGCTCAAGCCCTTTTTGCCGCCAAGGTCGTATCTCTGCCAGTTTCTTGCACGGTTAGAACCCTCGCCCCAGTACTCTTTTACATACTGACCATTTACTACGAGTTTGTTTGATGGAGACTCGTCAAAGCGTGCAAAGTAGCGGCCAAGCATTACAAAATCCGCACCCATTGCGAGAGCGAGAGTAACATGATAGTCGTGTACAATACCACCGTCAGAGCAGATAGGAATGTAAATTCCTGTCTCTTTGTAGTATTCGTCGCGGGCTTTTGCAACTTCAATAGTTGCTGTAGCCTGTCCGCGTCCAATACCTTTCTGCTCGCGGGTAATACAGATTGAACCGCCGCCAATACCGATTTTTACGAAGTCTGCACCTGCTTCTGCAAGGAATCTGAAACCTTCTGCGTCTACAACGTTTCCAGCACCAACACGGACATTCGGACCGAATTTCTCGTGAATGTCTTTAAGTGCCTTTTCCTGCCAGTAAGAGTAACCCTCTGACGAGTCAAGTACGAAAATGTCTGCACCTGCGTCAAGCAAAGCTGGAACACGCTCCATGTAGTCCCTTGTGTTGATTCCTGCACCAACTACATAGCGGTGGTTTGCATCCAGAAGCTCAAGCGGATGAGATTCATGTGTTGAGTAGTCCTTGCGGAAAATGAGCGAAATGAGGTTTCCTTTCTTGTCTATTACAGGAAGCTGGTTTACTTTTTTGTTCCAGATGATTTCATTTGCTTCAGAAAGGCTTATTCCTTCCCAGCCTGTCGCAAGGTCTGAGAGCGGTGTCATGTATTCTGCAACAGTTGCACCTGGCTTGCAGTGTGTGATTCTGAAATCTTTTGAAGTGATGATTCCGACGAGTTTTCCGTGTGCTGTTCCGTCTTCTGTTACGGCACAAGTTGAGTGACCAGTTTTTTCTGAAAGTGCGATTACTTCTTCAAGTGTTGTGTCTGGGCGAACGTTTGAGTCGGATGTTACGTAGCCAGCTTTGTACGATTTTACGCGGCGAATCATCTCTGCCTGACTCTCGATTGTCTGGCTTCCGTAAATAAAGCTGATTCCGCCTTCTTTTGCGAGTGCGATGGCAAGTTTATCATCAGAAACCGCCTGCATAACAGCAGATACCATTGGAATGTTCATGCTCAGAGGGGATTCCTCTCCGGCTTTCTTATTGTAGCGCACTATAGGAGTGCGGAGCGTTACGTTGTCTGGTATGCATTCTGCGCTTGAATAGCCAGGAACCAAAAGATATTCACCAAAAGTGTGCGACGGCTCTGAAAAATAAAATGCCATGATGTTCTCCATAAAATGTAAAATTATAATTGTATGAGTATAGCAAATTTTAGTGTGCTTGTTCAACGTCTACAGTTTTTTAGAGGCGCATTTATGACTCCTCGTTTACTGAGGGTGTGTAAAAGGCAGAATTAGGTGTTTGTTTCAACATTGTCCCAGTCATCGTTGCCGTAGCAGATGAGCCAGTTTAGTGCATAATGGCGTTCAAAAACGGTGTCGCCGTCAAGGTCTGCGGGCATTTCATCACCGTGAATTCGTGCTTCTGTTGTTGCCCAATGCAGGCGGTAAATTAAATCTGCTTCGTCTAAGATTTCTGCCTTGCTTCTAAGTTTTGCGTCCGAAATGAATTTTTCACGACCGCGTTTAACGACTGTTTGTACTGCAAACGGAACATCGCAAATTTCTGTTGGGAACTCAAGCGTTTCAACATACGAAAGCGCCCAAAGAAGAACCCAAAGCGACTCATACCGCCAAAGGAATTTCGCCTTTGTCAAATCGTCAATTTCTTCCATTGCAAAAAACGCTTTTTCGTCATCGGTAAAGGCATCTTGAACTTTAAACTCTTCAGCCTTTTCTTCAAGAATGCTCTTCTCAAGTCCTTCCGCATAAGCCGCCACCAGTGCAAGGCAAATTGCGCGTTCTGCAACTTCTTCTGTAGTACGGAAGCTTGTCTCATTTTCGCCTTCAATGCACGGCAAAAGCTCAATAAACGGAACCTTGCGCTCTTTCAAAATATTTATCGACTTCGCCTTTCTTTTTTCCTGTTCAGTCTTAAAAAACATTTATGTTTTCTCCTGTGTTTTTTATTTTTGATACAAACATAGATTTAGTAAGGGATGTTCAAAATGAAACTTTTTTGTATTCTCCAATATTACGAAATCTAAATCAAGCCTAGCCCTAATGCATTTCAAAAGGAATCTCATCTTCAATATCTTTAACAGTTCCATCAGGAACTTCTCATAAGGCCGGCATTAAGAAGATAAATTCTTCTAAAAAGACTATTTATGACAAATGCAGACTAACCTTATGCAGCAAAAAATCTATGATATTTAGATGCTCAATACCATCGTGGCTTAAATCCATCTTGTCTAAAGAAAGAACATATTTAGGCGATGCATCCATAATTTTATCATATGCACCAAATTCTCGTTTGATTGTTTCTTCACTTGAAAGAAGGTAAGCAACTTGTATGAAGCATTTTTTATTATCTTTTACTGCTACAAAATCAATTTCACCCTTAAAAGTCTTTCCTTTGTAAACTGTAAAACCTTGGATTAAAAGCTCATTATAAATAATGTTTTCCAAGAAGAACGTATCCTCATAGTTTATTGTATTTGTATTCAAAGTACGCAAGCCTGTGTCGGTGGCATAAAATTTATCAGAAGAATCTAAAGCTGCTTTTCCTACAATGTTGTATTTTTTGCAAGAATGAAGAATATACGCTTTATGCAATTTTTCAAGGTAATTGTAAATAGTTCTAGTGCTCACCTGTTTGCATTTTGTTGAATAGTAATTTGCAATATTTTGTGCAGAAAATTCTTTTCCGGCATTGGACATAATATAAAGTGAAATATCTTTGAATGTTTTTTTGTCCATCTTGCTTGATTTTTTGATTATGTCTCGGTTTATAATATTTGAATATAAGTTATCCAAAAATCGCTTAATGGAAGTTTCTTCTCTGAAACTAAAACGCAGTGGGAAACCACCCCATTTTATGTAGTCTTTAATAAAATCATCTGGATTACATTCAATATTGTTCAATGTCAAAAAATCTACTGATTCTTTAAAGCTAAATGGGAAAATCTCAAATTCAACAGTTCTTCCTGTCAAAAGCGTTGCAAGTTCTCCAGAAAGCATTGTTGAATCACTTCCTGTAACAAATATTGAACAATTAAACTTCGCTTTTAATGAAGCAAGAAGCTTTTCAAAGCTTTCTATATGCTGAATTTCATCAAGAAATATGTAGTATTTATCCTGGTCTTGAATACGGCTTTGAATTTCTTTATGAAGATCTTTAATATCAGAAATAAATGAATAGTCTAAGTCTTCAAGATTTATGCTGATAATATGAGAGCCTTTTACACCATTTGCAATGATTTCATCTTTTATTGTTTCCATTAAAACGGATTTTCCAGAGCGACGAACTCCTGTTATAATTTTTATTAAATCAACATCATAGTAAGGTCGGATGAGTTTGAGATAATCTTCGCGAATAAGATTCATATTTTCAAAATCTCCTCAAAAATACAGTTTTATGAAAATAAACACGCTTTTATTTTCATAAATATATATTATTTTCAATGTTTTTGCAAGGATAGCTTACTATATTTTCAATAAAACGTATTTTTGCGTAAGAAAATCTTTGTCCGGAGCGTAAACCCGTGCGTTGACGCATTGAAAAGTGTGCGTTAACGCACTAAAAATACGTGCGTTCCACACTAACACTGCTTTTTTGAAATGCGGTAAATTTAATTAACGTTCACAATTGTTGGAGGAGCGTCAATCAAATTTATAGCCGACGGGCTTATACGTGGAGGTCTTTATGAATGTAAAAACACAGTTGGTTGTTGGAGCTATTGTAACTTTCGTGATTTCAATACTTATTTGTATATGGATGGCAGTTTCTGTTCCAAGAATGTTTTATGTTGTGCCTGCTTGTACAGTTGCAGGTGCAGTTGTTTGGACTTTCTTTGCTTGGCTTGCCCATGTAATGCCATTCTTGGAGAGTTTCTCTCAAAACTCAGGCTGGTTTGTAAATTTTCTGTGGACCTACATTGGAAAACCACTTACCTATAGTGCACTGACATCATATGTTATTATTGGTTTGTTAGGTGGAAAATTCTGATGCTTTAGCATTTATGCCTGCAGAAAACATCAATTTTATTTATGTGAAAAATGCG
This sequence comes from uncultured Spirochaetaceae bacterium, assembly GCA_902803735.1. Taxonomy (GTDB): domain Bacteria; phylum Spirochaetota; class Spirochaetia; order Treponematales; family Treponemataceae; genus Treponema_D. The sequence continues at coordinate 2,439 of CADCRJ010000024.1, read as the reverse complement.
TGAAGAAGAATAGTTAGACAAATATCTTAGGCATCTTGAAAACTGATTTTTTGAGATGCCTTGCTATTTTGTCTGTATCGTATTATCAGTATAATCATACCATGACTTATTCGACAAACAGAATTTCGTTTTCTCTTATAAACACAATCATACTCTGCGTTCTCGCTCTTCTTGCTAATCTTGCTCTCGCTTATTTTTTCGGTGATGTGCTACATGTGCCACTTTTTCTGGATACAATCGGTACGGTGACTGTCGTTTTTTATGCAGGGCTTGTTCCGGGGCTTGTTGTGGGTGGTCTTTATAATGTACTGCGTTTTGTCCTTATGGTCATTGTGGGAAATCCACCCTATCCTTGGGATATGATGTACGCACTCTGTGGCCTTGCAATCGTTCTTTGTACATGGGCATTTATTTATAAAAACAAGAATCTTAGGAGAGGAGCTCTTCTTACCGTCCTTTACCTTCTTTTGATTGTGCTTGTTTCGGCATTTGTTTCAAGCTTGATCGGAGCGGGAATTGAAACCGCACAGCGAATCATATTTAACAATCAGATTTATTCAAGTCCTGTAAAACATTTTGTTCAGGCTTTTCTTGAAGGTAACATCGGGCTTTTTCTTGCCTGTTTTATTACGCGAATCCCGGTTACAGTGCTTGACCGCTTCATCTGTACTTTTGCAGGGTGGGGATTGCATCTAATTTTAAAAAATCACTTTCCGTGTTAAAAGAAATTATGCCCAATTTTTTTGATATGACCCATATTACCGATGACTCTCAGGCTTTGTATGGTATTGTCCAGAATTTTATCCTGTTTTTTATCATTTTGTCAGTTGTGTTTTTTGTTTCTCTTTTTGTGATTATTGCAGTCCTAATCAAACTGAGGCTTGCAGACGACAGGCAGACAGAAACTGCGGAATATGCCTCGCATGTGCTTGATGCGCAGGAAGAAGAACGCTCACGAATTTCTGTCGAACTTCATGACACCGTAGCACAGGATTTAAAGGTTGCTGTTACTTTTATAGAGAACAACAAGCCCTCTTGTGAGACAAGAGACCTTCTTCTAAACTGTATTAAACAAATCCGCTCAATGTGCTATTCTCTTGTTCCACCGGAACTTTCAGGACAGTCGCTTTCTTCTGCCCTACATTCTTTGTGCTGTAATTTTAAGAATAAAACAGGACTTGAGGTTTCCTTTTTCTTTAAAGATGAAGTTTCAAGCCTTTTGGACTCCGCCTTGCTTTCTGATTTGCAGAAACTGAGCATTTACCGCATTGTGCAGGAATCGCTCTCAAATATACAAAAACATGCCGGTTTGTGTGAAGTTTCTGTATATGCCCGCAAAGTTAAGGATATACGGGGGGGGATATACATATATATAGAGGATGATGGAAAAGGCTTTGACATTGAAAATCTTACCATCTCAGATAAATCTTCTCACTTTGGCTTAAAGGGAATGAAAATGCGTGCTGCTCAGACGGGCGGTACGCTTTCTGTTTTTTCTGAACCCGGCATTGGCACAAAAATACAGCTTTTTATTCCTATTGGAGTTTTTGAAAAATGAAAAAGACTTTTTTTGTTGTAGAAGACCACAGCCTTATGAGACAGGGAATTACGGGTTTTCTTGCAGAGCATTCTGAGTTTGAATGTGTTGGATATGCTTCAAATGCAGAAAATTTTTTTGATGCTATGCACTCTAATGTTGAAAATGTGCTTCCTGCCGTTTTGATTACAGATTTAAATATCGAAGGCAGCGTAGAAAACGGGCTTTCTTTGATAAAAAACTGTCGTTCAGAGTTCCCTTCTGTAAGGATTGTGGTGTATTCAATGCATTCTGCCAGCAGCATTGTGAGCGTGGCTTTTGAAGCTGGCTGTGACGGTTTTGTTTCCAAAATGAGTGACGAAGCGGAGCTTAAAAACGCTTTGGAAAATGCTATCTTGGGAAAGCGTTATGTTGACCCTCAGATTGCTCCGAATCTTTTTAGTTTTGAAAAAACTCTCTCCCAGTTTACTCCGCGTGAAAACGAAATCCTCCGTCTGATTTTAAAGAATAAATCCAATGTGCAGATTGCAGATGAGCTTGGTATTAACAAGCGTACAGTCGAAAACTGTATAAGCCGCATTTACAACAAGACAGGCTTTTCAACCCACAAGGAGCTGATTGCAAGTTTCGGAAGCAGAGATTTTTAGCATTTGGGCGCTACGGCTTCGCCGTCGGGCTTTTCGCACTTCCGCTATCGCTCCATACCGCAAGCGGTACGCCTGCGGCGGTGCTCCAATCCCTAGCGCTTTAGCCGCCCAAATATGCCTTTTTGACAGCCTCATCGTGAATCATTTCTTCAGAATTTCCAGAAGATGCGACTTCGCCAGTTTCCAAAATATAAACGCGGTTTGCGATGCTCATCGCCTTGAATGCATTCTGTTCTACGAGCAAGATTGTCGTTC
>CADCRJ010000023.1 GCA_902803735.1 uncultured Spirochaetaceae bacterium | reverse complement strand
TTAATCACTTCGCCGCTGTAGCTCAGTTGGTAGAGCAATGGACTGAAAATCCATGTGTCGTTGGTCCGATTCCAACCGGTGGCAAAAGCCTTAATCTAAAAGATTAGGGCTTTTTTATTTTAAATCACTTCAAACCTGTTTCCCCTTTTGAAATTTCATCTTTTAGCTTTCCATTGAGATTTATATAAAACTGTGTCATAATGACACGTATGAGTAATTCTATAATGACTTTTGTATTTGCTGGTGGTGGTACCGGCGGACATATTTATCCAGGTCTTGCAGTTGCCGATGAGCTTCGTGCATTGGCAAAAAAAAATAATGAAGATATTCGTATTGTTTGGTTTGGTAATTCAACTGGAATGGACAGAAACTTAGTAGAAAAATCTGGTTCTGTGGATTTGTTTGTTGGTATTCCGAGCGGAAAGTTGAGACGCTGTTTCTCTTTTAAAAATTTTACTGATATATTCAAAATTTTTGCAGGAATGCTAAAATCTTATTTTTGGCTTTTAAAAGTAAAACCTTTGCTTGTATTTTCTAAAGGTGGCTTTGTAAGCGTTACGCCTTGTGCGGCAGCATCTTTGTTGAAAATTCCTGTTATTACCCATGAGTGTGATTTTACGCCTGGTCTTGCGACTAAGATAAACACTCGTTTTGCTTCAAAAATATTAATCTCTTATGAGGAGACAAGGGATTTCATCCGTAAGGACAAACGCGAAAAGTCCGTAGTTACGGGAAATCCTGTGCGACCACAATTTTATAGCCCAGACAGAGAGAATGGAAAGAGATTCCTTTTTTCTGAAAGGTCTGACTATGATTCGACAAAGCCAATCCTGCTTGTGCTTGGCGGTAGCCTTGGTGCGCATCAGATAAACGAGCTTATTGCTCAGAATCTTGACTGGCTGTGCGAACGTTTTAACGTGGTTCATCAATGCGGTGCAAAGGACGCGGATTCATTACCTAAAGATAGAAATGGGTATTTTTTGCATCCTTTTATCTATAAAGAAATGTGCGACGTGATTTCGTGTGCGGACGTGATTGTTAGCCGTGCAGGTGCCAATTCTATATGGGAGTGTTCTGTTTTGGGCAAGCCTATGCTTTTGATTCCTTTGTGCGGCTCAGGAACAAGGGGCGACCAAGTTGATAATGCTCAGTTCTTTGTTAAGCAGGGAGCTGCCAAAATGCTCCTTGGTGATGAAGCTGATTCAGAGCATCTAAAAACAGCTCTCGAAGAATTTATGATTGAAGAGAAAAGACTTTCTATGGCTGAACGCTCAAAAGCACTTTCTAGCGAAAAACGACCTGCACAGAAAATTGCGGAGCTTATTTTTCAGATGAGAGGTCAAAAATGAGATTTTCCTTGTTAGATGTGCTTTTCCTTATGATTGTTTTGTATTTTTCAATGGCAGGGGCACATAATGGTTTTATAAAAGAGGTTTTTGGCAAGCTTGCGTTTATTTGCGCACTTCTTGCTGGTGTATTCTTTTGTGGGTATGTAAAGCCTGTTTTTTCAAGTAAAATTCATATTGAGGCAGCTTCAATTATTTGTGCTTTTTTGCTGATTTTTATCTGTGTCTTTATATTTGTAAAGATTATTCAGGTGATACTCTCTCGAATTTTTACAGGCGAAGTTCTTGGAAGCTTGAACAAAAGCCTTGGCTTTCTTTTTGGTTTGTGTGAAGGCGTTTTGTTCGTGTGCTGTTTTTTGATTATTATAAAAGCTCAGACGTGGTTTTCATCAGACGCCCTTACGGATGGTTCTGTCTGCTGGCAGTATTTGCGGCCTGTATTGTCTGGCTGTATAAACTACGTTTCTGAACGTGTGTTTTTAGGATAGCCGTAAAATGTTCGATAACCTTCTGTACCAACATTCTTCAAAACTCATTGCCGACGATATTACAAGCGGAACTTTGCCAGGAGCGATTCTTCTTAGCGGTCCCGCTGCGAGCGGTAAGCTTACTTGTGCGCTGGAAATTGCCCGCATACTTTCTTGCACGGGAAGCAAGGAGCATCCGACACCTGGGCATTGGTTGTGCAATTGTCCGTCTTGCCTTAAAAATAAGGAGCTTATTCATCAGAATGTGCTTTTGGCGGGTTCAAGGGAATGTAGCCTTGAAATACTCGCTGCAAAAAAAGCATTGCTTACAGCTGTGTATGACAATGCTTCTCATCTTCCTGCAGCCCGTTTCTTTTTTTTGAGGGCAGTGCGAAAGCTTACAATGCGTTTTAGCCAGACTTTATGGGAAGATGACGACAAGGCATCAAAAATTTCTCCTGTAATTCAAAATATTGATGAGTGTCTCGAATCATTGGAGCCAAAAGCCGTTTTGCCTGCTCCTGAAAAACTTGAGAAGCTTTGCGATAAAATCTGTGACTACTGTGACAAGCTCGAATCTACATTTTTATATAAATCTTTGCCTATTAACCAGATACGAAATGCTTCCTCGTGGGCTCACTTGAAATCTGTTGCAGGAAAAAAGGTTATTATAATCGAGAACGCAGAGCAGATGAGAGAAGCCCCTCGGAATGCCTTGCTTAAAATTCTGGAGGAACCGCCTGAAGACACCGTTTTTGTATTAACCACGGCTCATAGAGGCGCGATTATGCAGACAATCCTGTCTCGTGTGCGGACCTATTCTTTTTGCGAGAGGACACCTGAGCAGCAGGCAGAAGTTATAGACAGGGTGTTTCATGCTGCTGCAAGCTTTAGCGGCAAGACGATAGAGGGATATTTGCAGCAGTTCTTGCCTATGCCACCAGATGCTGTAAAACAGGTTGCGTTTGAGTATTATCAGTCAATATGCACAGGAAAACTCATGCCTCCTGCGGCGGTTGTAAAAAACTGTGCGGGCTTCAGCTCAAAATTCCTTTTTAAGATTTTTTTGATTGGCATTCAGGAATCATGCAAGAATTTTGATTCGCCTGTCGCAACAGAATTATTCAGGAAAAATAGCCGCTCCTTGCTTGAATGTTACAACAACGTGAGCGTTTATAATCAAAATCCCACAGCGGCACTTGAAAAACTGACCCGCGATTTGGCTTTAAACAGAAGGATGGTGCAATAATGCAGGAATTCTCAAAGCGCGTTTCACAGAAGCTTTCAAAACTTTCTGAAAATCAGATTCAGGATATTGTTGAGGCAATTTCGGCACAGAATGAGATGGTTGACTCGATTTTTCAATCTCTGTCCACGGGTCTTATAATTGTTGATGAAAAATTTCACATAACAAAGATAAACAAAGCCGCCGAGCGATATTTACCATTTTCTGCACATCCTGAAAAATCAGAAAACCTATTTGTTTGGGATATTGTGGATGATGATGAAATTTCAAAATTCCTTAAAAACAATTTTGAGACTGAAAAAACTAATGTCAGTGATGAATTTACAACGGCTACTAGTGGCGGTTCTATTCGCTTCTTGGATATTTCAATTTCTCCTTTGGTTCATCGAAAATGTCTTTGCGGTTCTATAATAAGGGTAGAGGACGTTACTGAAAAACGTAATCAGGAAATCAGGCTGCATAGAATGGAGGCGATGGCTTCGCTTACTAATATTGCCGCAAGTGTCGCGCATGAGATAAAAAATCCTCTTGGAGCAATCAGCATACATATACAGCTGATTCAAAAAGCCATAAAGAAAAGGCGAGAAGCAGATGGTATGCTTCCAGACCCGAAATTTGCAGAGCACTATCTTGATGTCGTTAATCAGGAAATTGACAATCTGAACAAAATCGTGGTTGATTTTTTGATGGCTGTGCGACCGATTTCCGCACAGCTCGCTCTTGTAAATCCTAACAACCTTTTGGAACAGTTTGTTTCATTCTTTAAACCTGAATTTACAGAAAAGAATATAATGGTTGAGTCTGATTTTTGTAAGGATTGTCCACGTATCTTGATTGACGAGAAGCTTTTCCGCGAGGTTATTGTGAATTTGGCTCAGAGATCTCTTGCGGCAATAACAAAAAGAATTGAGGAATTTAACTCGCTTGTTCCTGG
>CADCRJ010000022.1 GCA_902803735.1 uncultured Spirochaetaceae bacterium | reverse complement strand
TGCAGGCGCGGCGACGCGCACAGCCGGGCGGTACTAATAGGCCGTGAGGCTTGGCCATATTGTTCCCCTTCCTTTCCTCTCCTTGAGGCCTTTTCCCTTCCCCGGGATGTCTTTTCCCCTGGTATGGCCCCGCCGGCTTGGCTGCCCGCGGGGCTTGGTCTTTTTAAAGATAATCCTATTTTCTATTTTTTTCTTCTTCAATCTATTGCAATTTAAAACATCTTAAGAAATAATAACAAAACTGGAAATTTTGATTTATTTATAATAGAGGTATTTTTATGTGTGGAATCGTAGGCTATGTTGGTTATCGCGATGTTACGCCTGTACTTATCAATGGACTTAAAAAACTTGAGTATAGAGGATATGATTCAGCAGGTATAGCAGTATTACCAAGTGATTCTGCAGGGGATATTATTGTTCGTAAAGCAAAAGGTGCCCTTAAATTTTTGGAAGAACGAATTGCTGCTGAAGTTATAAAAGGAAATGTTGGTATTGGTCATACTCGATGGGCTACGCATGGAGAGCCAAGCGATATTAATGCTCATCCACAAACAAATGTTAGCGGATCGATTGCTGTAGTTCATAATGGAATTATAGAAAATTATGCAAAATTAAAATCTTGGCTTCAGAGTCAAGGGGTTGTATTTAGAAGCCAAACTGATACAGAGGTCGTTGCTAATCTAATCAATTATTTTTATGAACAAAATCATGACATTTTTGATGCAGTTCAAAAAACTCTTTCAAAACTGGAAGGAAGTTATGCCCTTTGTATTGTGTGCAAGGATTATCCAGACAGGGTTATAGCTGCAAGAAAAGAAAGCCCACTTATCATTGGTCTTGGAAAAAACGAGAACTTTTTTGCATCTGATATTCCTGCGGTTCTTGAATATACTCGTGAAGTTATTTTTATGGAGCAGAATGAGGTTGCAGTCCTTTATGATGACCATGTAGATTTGTATTCTCAAGAAGGAGAGAAGATTGTTAGGGCTCCTTATCATGTTGATTGGAATATGGATTCTGCAGAAAAAGGCGGGTTTGCTCATTTTATGCTTAAGGAAATTTTTGAGCAGCCAAAGGCCCTTACTGATACATTGCGTCCGCGTCTTGTAAAAAAAGATGGTAAACCTGTAGATATACAGTTTGATGAAATTGATTTTGATAAAGACTGGAAAGGTGCGGATCGTATCGTAATTACTGCTTGTGGAACTGCTTATCACGCAGGCGTTGTTGCTAAGTATGCGTTTGAGAAATTTGCTAGAATTCCTGTCGTTGTGGATGTAGCATCTGAATTCCGTTATAGAAATCCTATTTTTAAGCCGAATGATGTGTTCATTGTTGTCTCACAATCAGGAGAAACCGCGGATACATTGGCATCTTTGAGACTTGCAAAAGAATCAGGTGCAAAAGTCATTGCAATTACGAACTGTGTTGGTTCAACAGTTACGAGAGAAGCTGATGAGGTTATTTTTACATGGGCTGGGCCTGAGATAGCTGTAGCCTCTACAAAAGCGTATACTACACAGCTTATGTGTTTGTACTTGCTTGCGTTGAAACTTGGCTCTACAACAGGTCATTTGTCTCAATCTGAATATGAGAGATTGCTTGCAGAACTGGAACAAATACCTGTAAAAGCAGAGGAGATTATTAAAAATCAGGCTGAAATTCAAAAATTTGCAAGTCTTCAGTTTAATAAATCAAAAATCTTCTATATTGGACGTTTGTTTGATAGTGCTAGTTCTTTGGAAAGCGCACTTAAACTTAAGGAAGTAAGTTATATGCATTGTGAAGCCTTTCCTTCAGGAGAGCTTAAGCATGGTTCTATTGCATTGCTTGATAAAAATTCTCTTGTTATTGCAATTGCGACTCAGCCTGATTTGTATGAGAAACTTGCATCTAATATTGTTGAGGTAAAAAGCCGTGGGGCTGCGACCGTTGTTATAACTCCTGATAAATCTGGTGCGTTTAAGAACTGTGCTGATACAATTATTTCCATACCAGACTCTGATCCAAGTCTTCTTTCTATGCTGTCAGTAATACCTGCACAATTGTTCGCTTATTATTGTGCTGTTTTAAAAGGCAATGACCCTGATAAGCCTCGTAATTTGGCAAAATCCGTTACTGTTGAGTAGATTGAGAGAACTGGTATGAGAATATTGTGCCTTGGTGATTCTGTAATGCAGTATAATGATTTTTCCACGTATCCTCAGACAGGTTGGATTCAAGAGTTAAGACGATTTTTTCCTCTTGATGTGGAATTTTTGAATTTTGCCCGAAACGGGCGAAGTTCAAAATCTTTTATTGCAGAAGGACGCTTCGAGCGAGTTTTAAAAATTGTAAAATCTGGAGATTTTGCGTTTATCCAGTTCGGACATAACGATGAAAAAGTCGAGGATCTTTCTCGCTATACTTCTCCCGATGAGAATGGAGAATTCAGAAAAAATCTTTCGTACTTTGTCTCATCTTTTAAAGAAAAAGGGTGTTTTCCGATTCTTTTGACGCCGGTTGCACGCCGACGCTTTAGGTCTGAGCATATTCTTGAAAATAGTCATGGTCTTTATCCTGACGCAATAAAAGCTGTTGCAAGACAGGAGAATATTCCGTGTATTGATGTTACTGCCTTAACGACAGAATTCCTTGAAAAAATCGGCGAGAAAGAATCCGTCCGCTTTTACATGAGCATTGAACCAGGCGAATATGCTGCTTATCCTGCCGGAAAAAAAGATAGCAGTCATCTTCGTCCTGATGGAGCGTTTGTTGTTTCTTCTCTTGTAGCTGAAAGTTTGAAAAAGATTCAGGACTCATTTCCTGATTATAAAAAACTGTCGGAATCTGTCCTTGAAAAATCTATATGGGGACAAACATCTTCTGATAAGGAAATAGATGACGAATTCCTTATGTGGTGTTAGAAACGTACTTTAACCGGTGGGTATGAACGCAAAAAAGACTGGAGGAAAATAATGTATACAGAACAGGAAGCTATCCAATATATAAAAGAAAATGATGTACGCTTTATAAAATTATTTTTTACGGATATTTATGGTGCAATAAAGTCCATTTCAATACAACCAAGTGAATTGGAAAGGGCTTTTGTACAAGGAATTCCAATTGAGGCTGGAGCTATGGACGGCCTGATGAATTTCAGAAAAAGTGATTTGTTCATTGTTCCAGATGCCTCTACGCTCTCGGTTCTGCCTTGGAGGCCTCAGTCTGGAAGAGTTATTCGTTTTTTCTGTAATATCCGCTATGAGGACGGAACTCCTTTTGAGGGTGATACTCGCTATTTGTTGGGAACACTCGTTGATAAGGCCATTGAGAGTGGCTATGAGTTTACTATTGGAACAAAATGTGAGTTCTACTTATTCAAATGTGATGAGAGAGGCGTTCCTGTTTTGATTCCGCATGACGATGCGGGTCTTTGTGATTTGGCCCCACGAGACAAGGGCGAGAATGTGCGTCGTGAGATTTGTCTTACCCTTGAGCAGATGGGCGTGCACCCTGAATCAAGCCATCATGAGGCTGGTCCTGGACAGAATGAGGTTGATTTTACTTCAAGCTATGTTCTCAACGCCATGGACAATATGCAAACTTTTAAAGTCGTAGTTAAAACAATTGCTGCTCGTAATGGACTTTTTGCATGTTTCCTGCCAAAGCCTATTTCTGATAAGCCTGGCAACGGCTTGCATTTTAATATTTCGTTTATGAAAAACGAGGAGAACCAGCTTGCAAACAATGTTATGACTGATGAGGCTAAGTCTTTCATTTCTGGAATATTGAACAGGATGCTTGAAATAACTGCGTTTTTGAATCCGATTCCTAATTCGTATGTCCGACTTGGCAACTTTGGAGCTCCAAAATATGTTAGCTGGGGATGTCAGAACTGGAATCAGCTTATAAGAATTCCGTTCTCAAAGGCTGATGGTGCGAGAATAGAAATCCGCTCCCCTGATTCTGCTTGTAATCCTTATCTTTCTGCATTCTTGATTTTGTCTGCTGGATTGGAAGGAATTAGCAAAAAATCAGTTCTTCCTGCAGCTACGGATTTTGATTTGTATAATGCGGATCCTGATGAGATAAAAAATCTAGCAAAATTACCGACAAGCCTTGATGAATCTTTGAAATATGCGTTGAAAGGCGATTTTATTAAGACTGTGCTGCCAAAAATGCTGGTGGATTTTTTAAGTGGCAGGGAGTTTCTGACTAAGGATTTTGAATTCGGTGAGTTATAATCGCTAGTTTTGCATTGGGGTTCTATGGATAGTGTTTTAATTGTTTCTAATACAAATACAACAATGGGCATTATTTCAAATATGCTTTTCTCGCAGTCTTTCAATAGAATTGTTACGGCTCAGAGCGGTAGCGAGGCTCGCCGAAATCTGCTTGACAGCGAATTTGACCTGATTATCATTGATACGCCGCTTACGGATGAGTTCGGGGATGATTTTGCGGCTCATGCAGCAGAATACTCTTCCAGCGGAATTGTCCTTATTGTTGACAGTGACCGTCTTGATGATGTTAATATGATTGTTGAGGATTTTGGTGTCTTTGTCGTTCCAAAGCCCGTAAGTCCTGATTTTTTCTATCAAAGCGTAAAATTGCTTATAGCGAGTCGAAGCCGCCTGATAAAACTTGAGAATGAGAACAGGAAGCTCCTTGCAAAAATTGAAGAACTTCGTATGGTGGACAGGGCAAAATGCGTGCTGATTCAAGTTCTGAAAATGACCGAGAAACAGGCCCACCGCTATATTGAGAAGCAGAGCATGGATTTGCGGCAGTCAAAGGTTGCCGTCGCAGAGAATGTTCTGAAGACATATGAAAGATAAAACAGAAAAAGACGGTCAGTTTCTAAGTTGACCTTTGCATTTTATTTTGTTAATATAATGCACAAGACAAGGGAGTCTGCTTTACGTAATTAGTGTCGGCTGGCACTAGTTGTGTGAAGCGGACTCCTTTTTTATTTTTTGTTGCTGTCTGGGGGTATAGTATGTGTGGATTTGTAGGGGCTTTTGATTTGAGAAATGGTTCCGCACCGATTGATGAAAGCTTGAAAGATGCTCTTAGAAGTCAGGTTCTTGAGATGAGCCGCTTGATTCGGCATCGTGGTCCTGACTGGAGCGGAGTTTATACAGGAGATAATGCGATATTGAGCCATGAGAGACTTGCCATAGTTGACCCTCTCTCTGGAAAGCAGCCTCTTGTTTCTGACGACGGAAAAATCATTCTTGCTGCAAACGGCGAGATTTATAATCACCAGGAATTACGAAAAAGATTTGCTGATACATATAATTTTAAAACCCAGTCCGACTGTGAAGTTATACTGCCTTTGTACAAGCAGATGGGAACAGCTTTGTTTGAGGAGCTGAGTGGAATCTTTGCCTTTGCCTTGTATGATTCAGAGAAAGACGTTTATCTCATCGGACGTGATGAGATTGGTGTAATTCCTTTGTATCAAGGCTGGGACAAGCAGGGTAGGTACTACGTTGCCTCTGAGCTAAAAGCTTTGGAAGGACACTGCACTACTGTTGAGGAATTCCCTAACGGACACTATTTTTACTCAAAGGATGCGAAACCTACACGTTGGTATTTCAGGGATTGGGAGAAATTTGATTCTGTAAAGAATAATCCAAAAGCGACTGATGCTGCAGGTGAGATAATAAATCCGTCCGTAATTTCAAAAATTCGTGTAGGACTTGAAACGGCAGTAAAACAGCAGTTGATGAGCGATGTTCCTTACGGAGTTTTGCTTTCTGGCGGTCTTGATTCTTCTATCATTGCTGCTATTACTCAGAAATATTCAAAGAAACGTGTTGAGAACGATGACAGAACGGACGCCTGGTGGCCTCAGCTGCATAGCTTTGCTGTTGGTCTTGAAGGCTCTCCTGATTTGATAGCCGCAAAAAAAGCCGCTGACTACATTGGAACTGTGCACCATGAGGTTCATTTTACGATTCAGGAAGCTTTGGACGCACTTCCTGATGTAATCTATCATATTGAGACTTATGATATTACGACAGTTCGTGCCAGCACTCCGATGTATCTTTTGGCAAGGGTAATAAAATCAATGGGAATAAAGATGGTTCTTTCTGGTGAAGGCAGCGACGAGCTGTTTGGTGGTTATCTTTACTTCCATAAGGCTCCTAATGCTCAGGAATTCCATGAAGAGCTGGTACGCAAAATGAGCAAACTTCACTTGTATGATTGTCTCAGGGCTAATAAGTCTTTGTCTGCATGGGGCGTTGAAGGCAGGGTTCCTTTCCTTGATAAAGATTTTATCGACATTGCAATGCGTTTGAATCCATCTGACAAGATGAATATCCGCATGAAAGACGGTTCGCAGCGTATTGAGAAATGGATTATCAGAAAAGCTTTTGAGGATATGCTTCCAGAGAGCATTGTCTGGAGACAAAAAGAGCAGTTCTCTGACGGTGTTGGTTATAGTTGGATTGATACACTCAAAAAAATGACCGAGGAAAAAATAAGCGATTCTGAATTTGCCCGCAGAGAAATGCGTTTCCCGATAAATCCACCAAAAACAAAGGAAGAGTATTATTACAGGGAGATTTACAGCCGTCTGTTCCCTAGCGATAGTGCCGCAAAAGTTGTTCCGCATGAAGCTGGTGTCGCATGTTCTACGGCAAAAGCCCTTGAATGGGACGCTGCATGGAAGAATATGGACGAGCCGAGTGGTAGAGCAATCTCTGGCGTGCACGACAAAGCGTACTAGGATGAATGTCGAGTTTTAAAACTCGACATTCAAATGAAATTTATTCATGTTTTTGTGTTTGCATTGTTGACGAAAAGCCGATTGTTCTGATATACTCAATATCACCTAATCGGGCCATTAGCTCAGCGGTTAGAGCAGAGGACTCATAATCCTTTGGTCCTTGGTTCAAATCCAAGATGGCCCAATTTGCTTGCAAAAACAAAGCATTTTGCCGACTTAGCTCATCCGGTAGAGCAGCGCCCTCGTAACGCGCAGGTGATTGGTTCAAGTCCGATAGTCGGCTTTATTTCCCTTCTTTTTCACTTTCCTGTCTTTAGTCTTCATGTTAAAATAAAATCCTTATTATTTCTGATCTACGATATTTGAAGGAACACCATATGAAAAATGCGTTCGCTAATGTGCGTACTGATGAACTGAATATAAAGTTTCCGCAGTCGATACTCCGTGAAACTGAAATCTACGCGAGAGGCAACGGAATCCGTTCGGAATTTGAGCGGGATTATACAAGGCTTCTACATTGTAGGGCTTACAGACGGTTGAGGCACAAAACTCAAGTATTTTTTGCTCCTCATAATGACCACGTTTGTACCAGAATGGAGCATGTCGGTCATGTCGCGTCTGTTGCAACGACAATTGCAAAATATTTGGGCCTGAACGCAGAGCTTACTGAGGCGATTGCTATTGGGCATGATATAGGTCATGCACCATTCGGGCATTCTGGGGAGGATATACTTAACTCTTTCTTAGTTCAAAAAGAAGGGGCTGGAGCACCAAAAAAATTCTGGCATGAGCGTAATTCCCTGTTTTTTGCTGATTTTATCGAGACATTGGATGATCCGAATGGAATAAAGCGAAATCTGAACCTGACCTATGCAGTCCGAGACGGGTTGATTTGTCATTGCGGTGAGATTGACCAGCAGGGAATCCGTCCGAGAAATGATGCGATTAATTTGTATGATATAAAAAAGCCTGGTGTCATCCAGCCTTTTACATGGGAAGGCTGCGTCGTAAAACTTAGCGATAAAATCGCTTTTCTTGGACGTGACATTGAGGACGCCAGAATGTATCACATCCTGGATATGGGAAGCTACCGTCAGTTAAGGGAGATTGTCGTAGAAACCTTGGGTGGAAGAAAAAATCCTCCGGCAGCATCTCATCGAAGCGGTAGGGCTGTAAACACGACTGTTCTGATAAATGATTTGATTGTTGATTTGTGCAATAATTCAAATCCAGAGGACGGTCTGTATTTTTCAGAATGTTATTCACATTTTATTACTGAATTAAAGAAATTCAGTTTTGCGAATATTTATAATCATTGGAGGCTCCGGGAATTCCAGAATTATGCCCAGAATGTGCTAGAGACAATTTACCGCACTCTTATGAGAACGCAGCCGTATGCAAAGCATGGTCGTATTCCTTTTGTCATGAATTCTTATCCGAAGCTTGGCAGCACTTTTGAGGAGTGGCTTATCTGTTATTCGAATTATGCTGATATTAGCGGCAATAATCTAAGAAAGAATCTGCGATATGAGACTTCGACAGTATTTGATATTTTTGACAACGAGTCATATCAAAAATGTGTTGTCGAATATATTTCTGGTATGACGGATCAGTTTGCAATAGAGTGTTTTAATGAGATTATTTCGTTTTAAATGAAACAAGGGGCTGCATTAGAAACAGCCCCTTGCTTTTATTTTATCATGGATTTTGTATCAACGATTCGCTTCATTTCTCTTATTCGAGGAATAACAATATAATCATCAAATACTTCGATTCTCTTAGATGCGACGAGCTTATTGATTTCATCGCGGGTTTCATCGATGGAAAGCCCTGCCCAGTGTGCTACATCGGTAAGCTTTAGGTTGAATTTTCGTTTATCTTCCATTGGATTTGGTATCGGGTTCATTTCATCAAACATACAGAACACGTCCGCGATTTTTGCTTGGTTGTCTTTGAGCGTAAGAATCTTGAACCGTCTGTTCTGGTCATAAACACGCTTACAGAACGATTTGAGCAAAATTAATCCAATCTGAGGGTTTCCTGTGATGAGAATCTCGAAGTTTGCTTTGTTGAACTCCAGACAGTCAACCTTACCCCTAGCAACGCAGGTCGCAGAACGAGGTGAGTTGTCAAGAATTGCCATTTCTCCGAAAATCTCGCCAGGTTTAAGAATATCAAGGTTTTTGTTCATTCCGTTCACACATTTTGTGAGCTGAACAGTTCCTTTTTCTATCAGGTAGAATGTTTCTCCTTTCTCGAATTCTGCAATTATTACTTGTCCATCGTTATAAGTCTTTGAAAAACGCTTGAATGCTGGCAATGAGAATACTCCCGAGTTGCTTTTTGGCGTAGGTGCGTATGATTCTTCAGGATTTTCCTTGAGATATTTGATGAGATTTGCATTTGCAGTCTTTGACATCTGCAAAAAATCCCTGTCTTTTGAAATCTCTGGATGCAAAGTAGATAATTTCTGGCACAAATCGACACAACTTTGCCATCTCTCGTCCTCAAAGAAAACTCTTGCAACGGACATCATACCTTCCTGCAAGTCAGGCTCTTCCGTAAGCTTCAAGACAGAGTCTATCTTCTTGTGCACTTGCCTCAATTGACCAGAGAATACCTTGAGCATCTTCATCATAAGCTGCTTGTTTGAGCTGAACAATGCTTCAAACTCTGGAATTGAGAGAACGAGACATTGACATTCAGAAAGTGCTGTTACAGTTTCTTCTCTTGGTACATGACCGATAGCTGACCTTATTCCGAAGAATTCTCCTGACTTAAGAAGCTCGGACTCCGTTCCTTGAGTTTCGATATTTTTTCTCATTATGACAAGCTGTCCTTGTTTAAGGATGAAAATTCGCTCGTCAATATCACCTTCAAAATATACTATGGAACCTTTTGTGTATGAAATTGCTTTTGGCATATTAATCCTTTCGGCAGAAATTTATCTATATATAACAGGATAACATAAAAATGTTATTTATGCTATTATTTTCGTATGATAGATTTACACAGTCATTCATCAGCGTCGGACGGTATTTTTTCTCCTGCCGATTCCGCTCGTTATGCAATTGAAAAGAAGCTTGAGGTATGGGCATTGACAGACCATGATACCGTTGACGGACTAAGGGATGCGGCAAAAGTCTGCATGGAAAGCGATATTATTTTTGATCCAGGAATCGAGATAAACATAGCTTGGTCAACAGGCGAATTCCATCTTTTGGGACATGGGTTGAGAAAATATTCTAATGAATTGAAATCAGTAATAGATTATCTGACAGAGGACAGAAAAAACAGGAACCTTGAGATTGTTAGAAAAATGAATGCCAATGGATTTGAGGTTACTCTTGATGAGATTGAGTCTATGTTTACTGCAAGCCAGATAGGAAGACCTCATTTTGCTCAATATTTGGTAAAAAAAGGTGTCGTGAAGAATGTTCAGGAAGCCTTCAATCGTTTTTTAGGGAACGGAAGACCTTGGTATGTAAGTCATACGGGGGAAGATTTAGATGTGGCTGTTGAGGCCATTTATTCTGCTGGCGGAATTCCTGTTATTGCTCATCCTATGTCGTTGTATTTGTCTTGGGGCAAGTTAGAGCCTGTTATTGAGCAGATTCATTCGCGTGGTGTCGCTGGGCTTGAGGCTTGGCATCCGGGTATCAGGGCTGGAGAAGCCTATCGTCTTGAAGAGCTTGCCCGTAAGTTTGATATGTTTGTTACGGCTGGTAGCGATTTCCATGGAAAAGGCGTTAGGGCTGACAGGCATTTGGGTCGGACTTCTGGCGACAAGCGTATAGAAAACCGTTTTTGGTATGAGGAGCTTTTGCCGCATTTGGGCGATTTTGATTATCGTGATACGGATTGGGTAAAGTAGTTGCTTTAGGCATGAAATAAAACGTGATTTTCTTTTCCAAAAATGAAAATTATAAACTTTTAATGCGTATAAACATACGGATTGTTTTTATAAACGAGGTTTTTTATATGCAAATATTTTCATTTTCACCTTTTGGATATGAAGGTTCCCTAGTTGCCGTTGAGGTTGATTTGCGACGAGGAATTCCTTCTGTTGATTTGGTAGGTCTTGCAGACGGGGCTGTAAAAGAATCACGAGAAAGGATGCGCTCCGCAATACGTAACAGCGGATACGACTTTCCTCTGGAGAGGGTTTTGATAAGCCTTTCTCCAGCAGATTTAAAGAAGGAAGGGGCTGGTTTTGATTTGGCTCTTGCCCTTGCTGTTCTTTACGAAAATTCCCGTGCGAACAAAGGCTGCGGTCAGAATTGCGAAGTTTCAGAGCCAGTCCTGATTATGGGCGAGCTGGAACTTTCTGGCTCAATTAGAGCTGTAAAGGCTGTGCATGCGGCTGCGGCTACTGCGGCTGGGGCAGGCATAAAGAAGTGCATAGTTCCTCTTGCAAATGTCGCAGAGGCAAGGGAGGTTGCTGGCATAAAGGCTTTTGGAGCGTCAACGCTTACAGAAGCGTTCGAGTCTTTACAGCATCCTGAGTGTTTTTCTGGTATCGGGGAGGACACTGAGCAGGCTTTTGTTCCTGAGGGAAGTGTAAAAATTGAATCAGTCTTGTTTCCACCCGAAGAGCCTGAGCTGGATTAAAAAAAAAAAAAAAATCAGGGAAAG
>CADCRJ010000021.1 GCA_902803735.1 uncultured Spirochaetaceae bacterium | reverse complement strand
GTTGCTTACATGATTAACCGCAATCTGGAATTTTATCAAAATTTTTTCAGATTGCGGTTAATTTAGAAAACTCGAATTTCGGGCTATATAAACAAATTACTGTTTTTACTTGTGCATCTGCAAAAACATTTTCAGGCAATTCGACAATTCTAGAAACTTGCACATCTTTTAATAAAAATTCTCGAAAAGCAGAAAAACTTTTTATACCAAGCCAACTGTTTGAGAAAATGAAGCCAAAAAGTCCGTTAGGTTTTAATAGATGTTTTGCTTGTTCCGTGAATATTGAGTATAAATCACACATATTTTTAGCAGTTTTGTAATTTGTGGTATAAAAATTTCTTTCATTCTCATTTCTTATATTTTTTATATTCACATATGGTGGGTTTCCAATAATCACATCAAAGCCGCCATTCGCAAACACTTCTGGAAACTCCGCCTGCCAGTCAAATGCTTTTTCGCCAGCAACAGCCTTGTCGCTAATCAGCGAGTTTCCGCATTTTATGTTATTTGCGAGCGTCGAGAGTTTGCGATTCTTCTTTGCGGTGCTGAGCCAAAGTGAGAGCTTTGCGATTTCCACGCTTTCTTCGTTGATGTCTACGCCGTAAAGATTGTTTTCAAGAATGGTGTTATCAATCTCGCTAAAATTCAGTTCGCCTTTTCGTATTCGGCTCCAGTAATAATCGATCAGCGTATGCTCCTGTCTGAGCTGTTTTAGGGCTGCGTTCAAAAACGCACCGCTTCCGCATGCAGGGTCAAGAATTTTGAGCGAGAGAAGCCAAGACCGGTAAGATTCCAGCCGTTTTTCAAGCTCTGTGGTCTTGGTGTTTGCAGCCTTGCCTTTTCCTTGCACAGGTGCAAATTCCGTGTCGTTGATACCAAGTTCCTCTCGTTTTTGAGCGCAGAGCCGACCGATAGTGTTTTCCACGATGTACTTCGTGATGTACGCAGGTGTATAGAAAACGCCGTCCTTCTTGCGCTTACCGAGGTTTGAGGGCTTGCTGTTAGGCTCAGGGACCAAAGTTTTCTCGTTTCTGATTTCTTCCTCGATTTCCTCTATTTCTGTTAGCGAGTTCTCAAAAATCCGCCCAAGGATGTCAACGCTGATTTGGCTCTCAAAGTCATAGTTTGCGAGTCGTTGCGCATGAATGTAAAGCACGTCGTCGCCCACGGTAATAGAGTCGAGCACGGTGTCGGTTTTAAAAAGACCTCCGTTGTAGGCAAAAACGTCACGACTGTGGTCTTCCTCGTTTATGAATCCTGTGTTTATACGCTCAAAAAACGTCTTGAACAGATTGTAGAGTGGCTGTGGATAGCCCATTTTGCGAAGGGCTTTCCAGTCGTTTATGATTCCGAGCGTCGTGTTCGTGGGTAGAAGGTTCCTGTCCTCGCAGAAGAGGATGAACAGAATGCGGTCGAGCAACTTTTGCGTTTTTTTAAAGAGAAGTAACTTTTCGCTTTCTGGGTTCCGCTCGCACAAGTCCTCGAAAAGGCAACGTTTGAACGTGGAGTAGTCCGCGTAGAAGTTGTTAGTGATTTCCTTTTCTTCGGTCAACGTTTCGTGCTTCAGCTTTAGAGGAATGTCCGTGTTGATTTGTGGCATGGCAAGCAAAAGGTACAGTTCATCAAAACGCTCTTTTGAAAGACTGAACAGGTTGAATTCCTCGTAATCGATTTGGGTCTCAACATAAAGCCGGAGCCGCTCGAAGTTGCTTACGATTACGTAAGGGCAATTCTCGTGATGGTTCTTGTAGCTGAACGCCTGAAAAGCTACGTGGTTCAGGTCTGTTGTGTCAGTACCTTTTAGCTCGATAACGGCTTTTACCTCGCCGTTAAGCACAATCGCGCCGTCAGACTTTTTTGCATTGTTCTTGTCGGCAGTCTCATTTTTAAGCTCGGTAAGGATATTGTAATTTGCTTCTGGCTTTATCGTATAGCCCAAGACAGAGCAGAATAGGTCGCGGATAAAGCCTTCCTGATACTGCTCTTCCTTTGACGCGCGGATATTTTCCTGCTTTTCTTCGTTGGCGAATATCGAGCGGTACAAGGCATATTTTTGGATAAGTAATTCTCTGTCAATTTTAGAAAGGTATTTTTGAAGGATTTTTTTCTGGAACATAAGAAAATTATAGCACTAAAACATAATTTAAGGCATCTTCAAAACTCAGCTTTGTGAATTTTGGAGATGCCCCTAAGATTATTGAGAAAACATTATGGAGACGATCGGACTTGAACCGACTACCTTTTGAATGCCATTCAAACGCTCTAGCCAGGTGAGCTACGCCCCCGATTTACTTTGAATATAGCAGGAGAGTGGTGTGCTGTCAATGATTATAAAAGAATTTATAACAATTTTACAAAAAGATTGCAAAATATGAGATTGGATTTATAATTTAATATTATGGAAATAAATGAGAATATTTCAGAATATTATGAGGAGTTATTCCCTGTAACTTCAGAACAAAAAAGATTTTATGAAAAATATGCATCTGCATTCAAAATGCCTGTAAAGTACCTTAGAATAGGTTGTGGCACTGGATTTTTTGAGCATTCTCTTGCAAAGAACGGGGCTGACGTAACGGCTCTTGAGACTTGCCCTGAATTGCTTGAATCCGCGAATCGCCGACGCAGAACGCAACTCATGGCCATAAGGTTCTTCCAGATGTCAAGCCTGGAGATGTCAAGGTTTCTTGGCAAAGGATTCTATAATATCATATCGATTCTTGACAGCAGAATTATCTTCACACATGATGACACTCTTATCGCAAAACTTTTCTTTGACTGTAAGAGCCTGCTTTCTGATAATGGCAAGTTTATTATTGGAATCGACAACTTTGAGAAATTTGGCATGAACAAGATAATAAATCTTGGTGTTAGGGAAAGCGTCCGTGCAAAGCTGTACACGCAAATAAAACGTGAGACTCAGGAAAAATCAGTCCTCAATCAAAATTTGGAGACTGGCAACGGCAGGATTCTCTCCGTTATGAGCAATGTTCCTGTATGCCCTCTTACAAGCGAGCAAATCATTACTTATGCAAAAAAAGCCGGGTTCAAGCATTTTGACTGTTTCTCTGGCTTTGACTTTGCACCTGCGACTGAAAAGAGCGATGCCTTGGTCATGGTTCTTAGTTGATTTTCCAGCGGTTGTTGTCCTTGTAAAAGCGTTTCGCAGGAATTTCAAGAAGACGTCCGTCCTCGCCCATCATCTTTATCATTTGTGTGAGAGGATTTACGTCTGTTATACGGAAATTTGTTCCGTCGTAGAACAAGTGCAAGCCCTCGCTTGGAAGGTTTTTACGTGCCTCAACATACCAGTTGTACTCGTAGCTTAAGCAGCAGAGCAAGCGACCGCATTGACCGCTTATCTTCATTGAGTTTAGCGAAAGGTTCTGTTCCTTTGCCATTTTTATTGATACAGGGGGAAGCTTGTCATTTATTGAGTGGCAGCAGTATGGACGGCCACATACGCCAAGACCGCCTGTAATGCGGCTTTCATCGCGTACGCCTATCTGCCTTAGTTCTATTCGCATTTTAAAGACGCTTACCAAGTCTTTGACCAATTCCCTGAAGTCCACTCTGTTCTCGCTGGAGAAAAAGAAAAGCGCTTTAGGCTCCTCAATCAGAAAGTGTACGGTTACTAGCTTCATGTCAAGCTTGTGGATTGCGACTTTTTCTTTAAAAACCTTAAAGGCATCGGCTTCTTTCTGGAGCTGGACCTTGTATTTTTCCAAATCTTCGTCAGCGGCTTTTCTGCAAATGCCTACGATTTCTGACGGCTTAAGCCCGACTGGATTTCTTGAGCGTCCCATTATAACGGCTAGGTCATTGCCATAGCGAGTAGGAATTATTACATAATCGCCGCCGTGCAGCTCTTGAAAGTTCTCCGGAACTGATACGAATACACCTTCGCTGGAATATTCAAGCTTTGCAAGATACAGCACTTTTGGATAAACATAGTTTTCTGGCGTGGCAGGAGCAGGGTCCTGATAGTCAGAGTCCTCCAAGGCACTTATATCTTCTGTCTCTTCGTATATGTCCTGTTCAAAAATATCGCTCATTAAAAAATCCTTATATTAGTATCAGCCTGCCAATAAGTCTATTACAAGTCCGTTTATTTCATCAACACGTGCAAGCAAATTTAATGTCCTTCTATGATTATACATCATGTCAGATGCAAGTTGATTTAATTTTTGATTTATAACTTGAATTTGATAGAATGGTTGAAGCTTCATGCCCCTTCTGTTTTTGCCACCCCTGCGTTTTTCTATTATCTCATAATTGTTTCTGGTTAAGAAAGTTATGAACTGCTTTACTTTTTCTTTATAAATTTCCATGTTCTGGGCGATTTGGTTAGATTTGAGGGCATCTGCTGCAATGTCCATAGCGTCTTTCAAGAATACGATAGCTTCCTCTTCGCTCATTCCAGCTATTTCTATTGGAAGCCCGTCCGAGATAATCTCTGTCTCTTCTTGCGTGCGTTTTAGAGCCGAAAAAAAAGAAGTTTTCTTTGTTTTCTCGGCTTTTTGTGCCTGAGCACTTGCTTGTTGCGAAGCAGATTGTGTTGCCGCAAAATATAGTGATTGAGAGGAAAGCTGTGAAGTCAGTTCAATTCCAGCCATTAAATTACCTTGTTCCTGATTGCTTTTTCTTCTAGGAATTTATTTGTAGCCTGTTCGTACTCATTTTCATCCCTTAAGGCGATACAATGTCCGTGCAGAATACTACGGTCTTCGATCTCAATTCTTTTTGTAAAAATATCCCCGATTATTGCGGAAGAAGACAACAGCTTTACACCTTTCGGGGCGACTACATCTCCAATTATAACTCCGCAAATCTCTGCGGATGATGCTGTAATATTTCCTTTTATCCTTGCTTTCTCACCGACAAAAATACTGCCTGTTGCTTCTATATTGCCGTCAACATCGCCTTCAATGCGGACAATTCCATTTATGCGGATGTCTCCGCCAATTGCGGAGCCAGCACCAATTATTGTGTTAATAGAAATATCATCTGTGAAAAAAGCCATTTTATTTTGTCAGTTTTATATTTACATATTTTGCAGGATCAACAACATCAGAACCAACGTGAACCTCGTAATGAAGGTGAGGACCTGTTGACAGACCTGTGTTTCCTATTGTGCCTATAACGTCGCGCTGTGATACGAACTGTCCTTTGTGGGCTCGTACAGTTGCCATGTGGCAGTAGCGGGTATAAATTCCGTGCTTGTGCTTAATAATAACGTAGTTACCAAAGCTTGAGTCATAAGCAACCGTTACTACCTGCCCATTTGCAGTTGCAAGGATTGGGTCTCCGACACCGTATGTCGAAATATCAAGACCTTTGTGAATATACCATAAGCCTGTGATTGGGTGAGTCGTCTGTCCAAATTGCTGCGAGATATGTCCTTTTCCGCCTTTTATTGGCCAAATGTTCGGAATATCCGTGAACAATGTTTCCTGACTTTCGAGCATCTTTCCAATCTGCTCTATAGGTTGGATAGCACTCTCAAGATAAGCCGATAGCTGCTTCATGTCTGAGACTTCACGAGAGGAGCCAGATGCCTGTTCTTGTATATCGAACAAGGAGTTAAGGTCGCTGTCTGATTTTGTATTCTTTGCGACTGTTACCGATTGGTTTATACCAAGCAGGGAAAGCGTCTGTGAAAGCGATGATTTAAATCTTCTTGCAGAATTAAGTACGTTGTTGTTTTCGTCTCTCAGTTCGTCAAAACTTGCAAGCAGATCATGGTTTTCTTTGAGAGCTTGACTCAGCTCCGTACGGACACCCATATCCTGCCGTTTAAAATAAACGAACGATGAGACGATTCCAAGAACCAGTATTATGCCAAAAATAAGCGCAAAAACATTGGTCTGAAAATTTATAACTTTTCCCTGTGAATGGGGAACAATCATTATAGTCAATTTACTGTCACAAATCTTAAAAAACTTTACAAGAATCTTTCCGACAGCATGAAGGCCGCTCTGTACACAATTCAAAAAATAAGAGACGGCGTTTTTTTCAATCTTCTTATAGTGCCTAGACTTTGCCAATTTAAAAGCTCCAAAAAAAACTTCTCTTAATATGCAAGTTTATCACAGTATTTTATAGACTGTCAAACATGCCTTTACTTGAAAATGCTAAAATTTAGTTCTTAGCAGAAACTGAATCAATTTGACAGGAAACAAGTCCTTATGATATTCTATCGGAAAAATCGTTTG
>CADCRJ010000020.1 GCA_902803735.1 uncultured Spirochaetaceae bacterium | reverse complement strand
CGTTCCCGTTCCGAACACGGAAGTCAAGCTCTCTTGCGCCGATGATACTGCCTTACGGTGGGAAAGTAGGAAGTTGCCGGCTTTTTTCTTTTTAAATCCAAATTACATTTTACTATAAAAAAAGCAGGCACTTATACTGTGCCCGCCTGATACTCAAAATTAATTTTTACAGTTCCTATTGCGTCGTAACAACAAAATGCTTGTTACGATAAACAAAACCGCGCAACTCGCAATAACAGGAATCACAAGTTTTTTGTTTATTATAGAAAGTGCCTGAAACAACGTTACAAATCCAAAGACAGCAAATATTGCAAATGAAAGAATTTTCAAGAATCTATCAGAAAGCTTATTCTTAAAAAGATAAAACAAGACCATTCCCACCATATCAGCAAGGAAGAGCCCTATCGAACAGGCAAGCCAGAGCACAACGGCAGAAGAAAGCCCATATACTGCCCCGAAAGTAATCGCTTCAAGCTGAGTTTTATCGCCCAACTCCGCAATGAAAAATGTACAAAAAACTGCGACAGGTGCAATTTTAAGCCGCATGGAATCGGAGTTATCCTCTTCTTCGTCTTCTGGAATAAGAGTCGTTACAGCAAAATACAAAAACGCAGCAGAAGCAACAAGCTTGGTGAGCCACTCAGGAACAAATTTGCCTACAGTACCACCGAGGGCAACGGCCAGTCCGTTAAGAACAAGAATCGCAACAGCCGTTCCAAGTATAATGTGTCTCAGTTTATAGCGGCTCGACATCGCGACCAGCATGAGCTGCGTTTTATCTCCCATCTCAGCGACAAATACGCTCAGCAAAGCCGTAAAAAAAATCAACAGCATAAAATGTATTACCTACTTTGACAAAAACTGTCTGTAACGCTCGTAAAGCAAAACACCAGCCGCTACGCTTACGTTAAGGCTGTCAATATTTCCGCAGGTTGGAATTGAAACAATTGTATCGCACTGTTCTTTTACAAGCTTACCCATTCCACTGCCTTCACTGCCCATTATAATCGCAGATTTTGCAGAGAAATCAATTTTCTGTACATTCTCGCCACCAGCATCAGCTCCATAAATCCAAAAGCCAGCATCCTTTAACTGCTGTGCAGAGCGAGTGAGATTCGTAACAACGGCGACAGGTACATAAGCCACGGCTCCAGCACTAGACCTCGCAACAATTTCGCTGCCGATTGTATCGCCTGCTCCGCGCCTTGAAGGCACAACAACAAGGTCACAGCCAAACTGGTCACAGGAACGTATAATAGCCCCTACATTGTGAGGGTCGGTAACAGAGTCAAGAATGATGACCGTGGCAGATTTATCAGGGAACAGCTTCTGTTCCGCAATCCAGCCGTCAAAATCCACTAAATTCAAGGCTTTTTTCTGGGAATCTTCAACCAGCATTACAAGACCTCGATGGTCCCTTGCAGACTCTGGAAGGTTCTGTACCAAAACAGAAAGCTCCCTCTCGGTTACTGCAGCAGTTTTTATGCCAGATTCCTTTGCCACTTCAAGAATTTTCTTTATTCGCGGACCAGCTTTTGTATAATAAAGCTCGATTCCAGCAGTATTATTAGAATCAACAGCACGGCGGACTCTTTCTTCAACCGCATGAAAACCTGTTATCGCTTGTTTCATTATCAGTCCTTGTCTATTTTTTTAGACACATTAAAAATATAGGGTGACTCAAAAAACAGAAGTTTTTAGAGCCTCATTATAAAAAAAGACTGCCTAACAAAACAGGTTTTCTACCTATTTTAGACAGTCTCTTTTTTTAATAGAAATAAATGCTCGAATTCTAGCGACCGCAGCACTGCTTGTATTTTTTGCCAGAACCACATGGGCAAGGCTCGTTTCTACCGATTTTGCGTCCTTCGCGAACAACAGTCATCGGCTTTACGCTTCCTACAGAATACATCCAGTTGCCATCGATTTTTTTGAAATAACCGATTTCATGGTGAACATCGCGGATACCTTTGCGTTTTGTATAAGTTGCTTCAAATTCAACAATACCTTCTGTATCATTCTCAGAACCTTTCTCAGTACGAAGGATTTTAAGTCCGTGCCATGTAGACTCTTTAGACCACTCCTCTGTTGCTTTGCGGTCAATCTCTGCGATTTTCTCGCCTTCCTCACAAGAGTTAATGATAAAGTCAATCTCATGCTTTACATAAGCTGAATAGCGGGCACGCATAAGAGCTTCTGCCGTAGCAGCCTTTCCTGTCTTTATTACAGATTCGCAGCATTCTGCGTATGTTTTTCCAGAACCACAAGGGCACAAATCTTTTTCTGCCATAATATTCCTCAAAATAAATTCAAAAATTTGGTTTCTCAGTATAACAAATTTATTTTCTGAGTTCAACAAAATGAAAGCGTTTCATAATACCGAAGAAAACAGATGCGTAGTGTTCTTACAGACAGAAACATCCAAATACAGATAAATTCTACATTATTTGGTTAATTCTACATTATTTTGCAAAATTTTCAATAAAATAGCAACAAGTGTATTCTAATGTATTGTTTGACAACTCTTGAGTATGAATATATTATATAAGCATGAACATTTTTTTAGGCGTTTCTGCATCTACAGGCATCGGTATTGGAAAGGCTTTTGTTATTCCTGAGGCCGAAAAACGACAAATACCGGCCAAGAGGATTTCTCTCGAAGAAAAGGCTTCGGAACTCGCAAAGTTCGACAAGTCACTAGCTAATGTGATAGCCCAGATTTCGGCACAAATGGAAGCTGCAAAAGGAAATAAAGTCCAGTCTGAAATCTTTGAGACGTATTATTTGATGCTGAACGACCCCGAATTTCTAAAAGGTGTTCGACAAAATTTTGACAAATCTGATTACACAATCGCATACATTCTTGACCAAGAGACTGAAAAATATGCGGAGCGTCTTGAATCCAGCGGAAATGAATATCTTGCCGAGAGAGCACAGGATATAAGAGATATTTTCGGCAGGGTTCTTGACGATTTGCTTGATTTTCATCCTTTTAATATCGAGGATGTGCCTGACGGTGCGGTTATCGTTGCAAGAGCAATAAATCCAAGCGACACAATCGTGCTGTCAAAGCGAAAACTTGCTGGAATCGCCCTTATTGAAGGCGGAATTTCAAGTCACGTCGCAATTCTCGCAAGGAATTTCGGCATACCAGCGGTTTTTGCCCTTGATAAAATCACTTCATCCATAAAACACGGCGATACAGTTATTGTTGACGGAAATGTAGGCGAAGTGATTGACGAACCTGATAATGACTGCATTGAGAATTATAGACAAAAAATAATGCAGGAAGAGGAAGCCCGAAAAAGGCTTGCAATATTCAGGGACAAAAAAGCCGTAACAAAGGACGGAGTTCCGTTCACTATCATGGCAAACGTCGGCAGCGTAGAAGAAGCCAGGATAGCCTTGCAGGAAGGCGCAGACGGAATCGGACTATTCCGCTCCGAGTTTCTTTTCATGGATGCCTCAAATTCCTCTGTCAGCAAGGCCCATGCAAGGGTCTCTGCATTCAGCGAGGAAAGCCAGTTCAAAGTTTATAAAGAAGTCCTTGAGATTATGAAGGGGAAACCCGTTACAATCCGAACGCTTGATGCTGGCGGGGACAAAATAATAAACAGCCAGGAACTGAAAATTGAAGCTGAGAAAAATCCTCTTATGGGACTTAGGGCTATACGTCTAAGTCTTGTAAACCCATCCCAGCTAAAAACTCAGTTCAAGGCACTTTTCAGGGCAGCTGTTTACGGCAACCTGAAAATTATGCTTCCGTTAATAACCAGCGTTGAGCAGGTAAGAGAAGCAAAAATCATAGCAAACAAGGCGAAGGAAGAACTTTCTGCCGAGAACAAAGTGTACAAGGACAACGTTCCTATCGGAATTATGGTTGAAACAGCCGCAGCCGCTATAATCGCCGACTGTCTTGCAAAAGAAAGCGATTTCTTCTCGATTGGAACAAATGACCTCATTCAGTACACTATTGGAGTAGACAGGGAAAATACCTCCGTTTTGGCTCTGTATGATGAATTCCATCTTGCAGTAAAGAGGCTCATAAAAAGAACAATCGAAGAAGCTGACAAAGCAGGAATTCCTATTTCTGTCTGCGGTGAAATGGCAAGCCGCAAAGACAGCATGCTGTTATTAGGCGGAATGGGTATTCGTTGTCTAAGCATGAGCCCAAAAGAAATTTCAAAGACAAAGGAACAGCTTTCTAAAATTACAGTGGATGAATTAAAAGAAATTTCAACAAAATCTCTTAATTCATTGTAAAGAAAGGTATTTTTCAGTTAGAATCGTACAAATGGCAAAAACAAAGAAAAGAAAACCGGATTTTTCAAAACCAAAACCGGTAAAAAAAGAAGAATATAAGGATATCGTATCTCAGCCAGAGGCTGAGCAGGAATCTAAGGAACAAGCAGCCCCGGAGGAGGAAGAATTTTCTCTGCCAGAATATGCTGACGAGTATGGAGAAAAATCAAAAGACTCTGACGGTGAGCTGAAATTCACAAAAGATAAAACATATTTTAATTTACCTCTCGTAGTTATCGCAGGACGACCAAACGTAGGAAAGTCAACCCTGTTCAATCGTTTTTTGAGACGAAGACTGGCTATTGTTGACCCAACCCCTGGCGTTACAAGAGACCCTGTAGAGGCTCCTGCGTTCGTAGCAGGAAAACCAGTGCATCTTGTTGATACGGGCGGTTACAAGATTGACAGGGAAATTGGAACCAGAGAAGCCGAAATGGACGAGCTTGTCGTTGAAAAGACACTTGCCATGATAAAAAGGGCAGATAAGATTGTCCTTTTGCTAGAAGCTGGTAAAATCACAGGAGAGGACGAGGAATTCATACACCTTCTGAGACCTTATCAGGAAAAACTTGTTGTCGCAGTCAATAAATGCGAGGGCGGCAACGGTCAGGACATTTCTTGGAACTATTTGCAATACGGCTTTAAGGAGCTGTTCTTTATCTCTGCTGACCACGGCGACCATATCACAGAATTTGCTGAGAAGATTGTCGAAGGACTTGATTTTTCAGAAGTTATTGAGGGAGAGCCGTCTGCGCCGCCTATCCGCATTGCAATTATGGGTAAGCCGAACGTAGGGAAATCAACGCTGTCAAACCGTCTGACCCACACCGAGAATTCCATTGTCAGCGATTACGCAGGCACAACCCGCGACGTTGTTGAGGGCAGCTTCAGGTTCAACGAACGGGATTTTGAAGTGCTTGACACAGCCGGAATCAGGCGAAAAAAGAAGGTCAAGGAAAACGTCGAGTATTATTCCGTAAACCGTGCGATAAAAACTCTCGACCAGTGCGATGTCGTATTTCTTATGATAGACGCACAGGAAGGTCTTGCAGAACAGGACAAGAAAATCTGTTCTCTTGCCTATGAGCGGGGACGTGCAATTATCTTCATTCTAAACAAATGGGATACTCAGGAACAAAGCCGAAAGACATTCCGAGATACGGCAGAATACATAAAAATCATGTTCGGACAGATGAACTGGGCACCAATTCTACCTTTGAGCGCATTGAACGGCACAGGTATAAAGGATTTGATGAATAAAGCCATTGAAGTTTATGATCAGCTGACTAAAAAAGTTGATACATCGGCTTTGAACAAAGCATTGCAGGACTGGCTTTTTCATTATCCGCCGCCAGCAAGCAAAGCGATTCATTTCAAAATCCGCTACATGACACAGATAAGCTCGAACCCAGTCGTGTTCAAGCTGTTCTGCACAAGCCCGGATAACGTTCCGCAGAGCTATGTAACGTATCTGAAAAACCAGATTCGCAAGGACTTGGGCTTTGACCAGATTCCTGTTGAGCTGGATATGCGTGCAAGCCGCAAAAAATGGGAGAACCGCTTCGAATGACATATCAAATCGGCGAAATTGAGGAACTGACAGGTGTAAAAGCAAATGTGCTCCGTTATTGGGAGTCTGTGATTCCGGGTTTCGCCCCCCGCAAAGATATTGGCGGGAGACGTGTCTACACGGAGAGAGATTTAGCAAAAATTTATCGCTTAAAATTTCTTATTTACGAGAAAAAATTTACAATTGAGGGTGCCCGCAATCAGATATTGCATGAAGCTAGTTTGTATGAAGAGAGAGCGGCAGCCATTGAGACAATCCGAGAGATTCGTTCAGAGCTTACGGATTTATACTTTACAGTACGGAAATACAGAAAAGAGAAATGAGAGAAGAGAATTCTGAATGGTATTTAAAGGCGTCTGGTCGTAGACGCAGACAGAATAACGACAAAAAGCAGGCAGAAAAAAAACAGGCGCATGAAATTTTTGAAGAGCCTGTCGAACAGGAGGAGTTTTTTAGAAAGAACTCTGATTATGTACCTCGCCGACGGGATTCGCGACAAAAAAATGAGCCCGAAAAATTGCAAAGAGGCGTGCACAGACACATGGACAGAAAAAAGACTGTCCGTGCCCGTACCTCAATGTTCAGCATAAAATCAATTTCTGAGGATACTCGCAATATTCTTGAGAATTTTGATTCAATAATAGCAGACGTGCGAGGACTGAACAGCAAGCAGAGACTTTATCTTCCTAACGCTATAAAGAGATTGTCTCATCAGCTTACGGACAACAGAGGCGAACGAAGGCTTGGCTATATGAACGATGCGGAAAGTGTAAGTGCCTACATCTCTTATTTTATGTGGTGGAACCTTATTCGCTTAGTGCGACTTTTTGCAAATATGCCAGAAAAAGCGTTCTCACTCGCAGATGACAGCGTTGCCGTCGATATAGGAAGCGGTCCGCTTACGGTTCCTATTGCATTGTGGCTTGCCCATCCAGAGCTTAGGTCTCGCAAAATCAAGTGGTACTGCATGGATTTGTCTCAAACCGCACTTGCCCAGGGCGAGGAATTGTATCTATCAATAGCGGCAAAAACAATCGCAAATTCAGGAGACAAGAGCATTACGCCGTGGTCAATCGTACGCGTTCGAGGTCCGCTTGGAACAGAGATAAAGCAAAAGGCAGATTTCGTTGTCTGTGCAAACACTTTTAACGAGATAATTCAAAGAAACGAGATGCCAACTGATTTTCTGGCAAAAAAGTATTCGGGCTCGCTTACATCTTACATTTGCAACGACACAGAAAAAGCCGCTTCGGTGCTTATCGTAGAGCCAGGAGACCCTCACTCGGCAAGGTTTGTGTCTCTTATGCGAGACGCGTTTATACGCAGGAACTTTATGCCTCTCGCCCCATGTCCTCACGCAGAAACATGTCCAATGGCAGGACGCACAAAAGGCGAAATGACTGGAAAATGGTGTAATTTTGGCTTCAACACAGATGATGCTCCTGCAAAGCTTTTGAAGCTTTCAGAAAAAGCTGGACTACCAAAAGAACGTGCAGTACTCAGCTTTGTCCTAGCAAGAAAAACACCGAACAGCGTTTCTGAAAAAGAAACTATGTTCCAGCCAGAAAATGAAAAGCTACAAATAAGAATTGCCAGCGACTTTATCAAGCTGCCAGAATTGCATCGCTCTGGCTACTACGCATGCAGCAGCCACGGGCTTTTGCTTGCAATTGACGAGCATAAGATTCATCCAGAGAACGGCGAGTTGCTGACAATACAACAGCTCCCCGATGACTGCGAGATAGACAGAAAATCGGGAGCTATCATAGTCCACATCTAGCCCTGTAAAATACGGCAAAGGAAACACTAGTCTTTGAGCGGATGAACCTCTATCTGCTCAAAGACCTTTCCTAGTGAGTCGTGAATCACAAGGTCTGCATGTGTATCAGCATTCGTTGATGTCTTGTTTATAAGAACCAAGTGTTTGCCAGAGAAGTAATTTATAAGTCCAGCAGCAGGATAAACGACAAGCGACGTTCCGCCGATTATAAGCATATCGGCCTCTTGGATAGACCTAATCGCACCGCTTATAACGCTGTCGTTCAGCCCCTCCTCGTAAAGAACAACATCAGGTTTTACAATGGCATTGCATTTTGTACAATGCGGGATTTTATCAGGAGCATTCTCGCTGTCTGCGATAAAATCAATATCGTAAGGTGCACCACAATTCATACAGAAATTACGAAGAGTGCTGCCATGAAGCTCGTACACAGTCTTGCTGCCAGCAGACTGATGCAAGCCGTCAATATTCTGAGTTACAACGGCACTTAAACGACCTGCTTTTTCAAGCTCCGCAAGCTTTATATGGGTTATATTCGGCTGAACGCCTTTTATTATCAATTTTTCCCTATAAAATCGGTAGAATTCCTTTGGGTTATGGTCAAAGAACGTTCTGCTTATTATAGTTTCAGGCGGATATTTCCATTTTTGTTTGTACAACCCGTCCTGACTGCGAAAATCAGGGATTCCGCTCTCAGTAGAAACACCTGCGCCACCAAAAAAAACAATGCGGCGTGATTCATCAATAAACTTTTGCAATTCAAGAATTTTTTCGTCCATAATTCATTATATCCCCTATTCTTCATTTTTGAAAACAACTTGAAAAAGAATGATTGTTCAATTCTCTTATTTCCTCTATAATTCAAACACCTGTCAGAACAAATTCTACTGTTTTCATAAAATTAGGTTTTAGCGTGCTTACTTGTACGCAATTTTAGGAGCAACTATGCAGAGAGACCCAAAAGAACTTTGCCACTGGGCTGACCAGCAGGCTGAACGAATTATCAAACAGAAGGGCGACTTGCCTTCATACACTTGTGCTTCGGGAATAACACCATCGGGCACAGTTCATATCGGAAACTTCCGCGAGATTATCACGGTTGATTTGGTTGTACGGGCTTTGCGCGACCACGGAAAAAATGTCCGCTTCATTTATTCATGGGACGACTACGATGTATTCCGAAAAGTTCCTGGAAACATGCCAAAACCTGAGATTCTTGAAAAATACCTCCGCTACCCAATCACAATGGTTCCGGATACATTCGACCGCGACGAGAACTATGCGCGCCACCATGAGGTCGATATTGAGACTCAGCTTCCACGAGTCGGAATTCACCCGGAATTT
>CADCRJ010000019.1 GCA_902803735.1 uncultured Spirochaetaceae bacterium | reverse complement strand
TTCATTTCTTCTGCATTCGCAGTATTTTTTTTTTTTTTTGTATGCCTTTATCATTTGGTTGCAAGACTGAACAAACACGCTTTGATTCTTCAGAGAATCGTTCTTCTTTGTGCCTGTCTGTTTTTTTATGCTTTCGCGGACATCCGTTTTCTGCCTTTCCTTGCGTATGTTGCTGTCGTCTCTTATCTTGGAGGTCTTTTCTGCAAAAAGAATAAGGTTCTGTTCTTCACTTTCTTGGTTCTTGATTTGCTGCCACTTTTGTTCTTCAAATATGTCTGCACCCGCTGGATTTTTCCGCTCGGAATCTCATTCTTCACTTTCCAGAGCATCAGTTATATAGCCGATGTCCGAAAGCAGAAGGTTCAGGAGAGCAAAAATCCGCTCGATGTGGCTCTGTTCATCTCGTTCTTCCCTGTTATTTCGAGCGGTCCTATTCAGAGACCTGGGTTTTTGATTCCAAGATTGAATGAGATTCATCATTTCGATTATGAGCTTGCAACGGACGGCCTTAAACTCTTTGCATGGGGTATGTTCAAAAAAATCATAATCGCTGACAGAATCGCACTTTATGTAAATTATGTGTACGGCAATGCGGCGAACTCTTACGGGCTTGCCCTTCTTTTTGCGACACTTTTGTATTCAATACAGATTTATGCCGATTTCTCTGGTTACAGCGACATGGCGATTGGCGTGGCTAAATATCTAGGCTTCAACCTTGAAAAGAACTTTGACCGCCCGTATTTCTCAAAATCTGTCGGCGAGTTTTGGAGAAGGTGGCATATCTCGCTTAGCTCTTGGCTCAGGGATTATATCTACATTCCTTTGGGAGGAAGCCGTGTCGCCCTTCCTCGTATTTATCTCAATCTTGTCATTACGTTCCTTGTGAGCGGTCTTTGGCATGGCTCTACAATGGTTTTCGTCGTATGGGGGCTTTTGCATGGCTTTTATCAGTGCGTCGGTCGTCTTACGAAATCATTCTGGGAAAAACTCAGGCTGCCGTCGTTCGTTCATGTTGTGATTACATTTCTTCTCGTGTCTTTCGCATGGATTTTCTTCAGGAGCCGTGACTTGCACGAAGCTTTGCTCATCGCAAAAAAAGTGTTGCTTGCTCCTACTGAAATCGGCCAGTTCCTTGGCATGATGAAAGCCGACGGCGTAAAGAATGCGCTTCATGTGATGTTCTCTATGGTGGCTGAGGCTGGCGGGGCTACAAAAGGCATGACTAAGATTTTCATGTTCCTTGCCGTTCTGTTCGTTGCTGACTTTATGACTTTCCGCAAAGACGGTCTTCAGCTCGTAAAAAAGCAGAATGTAGTCCTCAGATGGCTCGGCTATGTCGTGATTTGCAGTTTCATCCTGTACAACATCAACACAAGCACGAACACAGACTTCCTTTACTTTGCGTTCTAGGAGAAAGCTATGAAGAAATTCATCCTGAAATTTGCGCTTCTGGTCGCCTTTATTTATTTTGTACCAGTTTTTGTTTTGTTGTTTATTTGCCCGCAGTATACACATGAGTATAGCTCAGCAATCTTCAAAAAAGTTCAAAGACTTGAGAGCCTAAAAAGTCCGAAAATTATTTTGGTTGGGAACTCAAACCTAGTTTTTGGAATAAAATCTGAGCTTATTGAAAAAGCGTTTAATCGCCCTGTAGAGAACCTTGGCTTTCATGCTGGGGCAGGAAATGTTTTTAATGAACGTTTGGCATTGTTCAATATTGACAAGGGCGACATCGTTATTGTCTCAAACCTTACTTATGACGATAAGGATAGAATTGGAGACTACGAGCTTGCATTAATAACAGTTGAAAATTATTTCCATATGTGGAAGATATTTCGTATAAAAGATTATCCGGGGCTTATTCAGACAATTCCACGTTATTCCTACAAAAGCCTTTTCAGATTTTTTACAAAGGCAGACAGAACTAAAACTGGTGAAGAGGTTTGGGACGGTGATGCATTTAACGAGTATGGTGATATGGGGCGTCCTCATCCAGCTCCTTTGCCTAGTATATATTATGCTCCATTTGCTCCTAATGTAGGTAAGATTTGTATGGATAGGCTCAGAGATTTTGCCGAGTATTGCCGTATACGGGGGGGGGTATGTTTGATTGCAGGAATGCCGATTGTCGATACGGAAAAAAGTACTTCTGTTAAGCAGATAGAACAATTTCAAGTAGATTTGGAAAGAATGGCTCCTTGTCCTGTGATTTCTGATTGCAAAGATTACTTATTTGCACCAGATATGTTCTACGATAACAACGCTCATTTGACAGATGAGGGGGCAAGACTCAGAACCGAGCAGCTCATAAAAGACCTGAAGGCTTTTCTGTCTGGTCAAGGTTCTGATTTCCAGCAATAGGCTTACTGCGAAATCATTTTCCTGATGCTCTTTCTTGCGTTCGGGAAAATATAGGGGTTAAGCCACAAAATTAGGGTCAGTAGTTTTAGCAGGAGAATTTTCGGCGAAGATTCTCCTGTTTTTTTGAAATAGTAAATCCGTGATATTGCGTTCTGAATGTGCGAGAATGA
>CADCRJ010000018.1 GCA_902803735.1 uncultured Spirochaetaceae bacterium | reverse complement strand
TACGACTTTTCAAGACAAAGGAAGATATAAACAAACTGGTTCTTACAAGAACCGACAGTATAAACGCATCGGCTTCAAGTGCTTCATCAACGACCAAAATTACCCGCAAATATGCGTTTGAATACTCGCACGAAGTCGAAATCCAGCTCACAAAATATTTGTCAATTAATTCTGGTCTTGGAACAAGCTACAATGCCACTTGGGACAAGCTGGCAACATTGACAGGCACAGCCTCTATTGGCTGTACTGTCAAATTCTAACATAATTCAGCCGTCGTTCACTACTGCAACGGAGCAAAATAGCCAGTCTCATCCCTACCGCTTCGGTTCATCAAATAAGCCTCAACCTCAACAGGTAAATATCTCTGACCGAACTCAGTCTGCAAAGCAGATGTGTAAGAAAGTCTGTAGAGTCCTGACGGTATATTAACAATATCCTCAACAACCCCAGAAAGTCCTTGGTTTCTATAAACATAGTACATTCCGCCCTCCGTGCTATCACAAAGGAACTCTATCTCGCTGTCAGCGGTTCCCTGCTCCAAAAGCACAGTCTCAAGGCTGATAGAATTATTGTTCAAGAAGGCTGCCATATCGGAAAGTCCATATTTGCTGAACGCATCCTGAGACACGGTTCCTGCACCAACAAGAATGATAGAACGCTTGTGCTCGCCGTTTATTAATGCATTCGCAGAAAGTCTCAACGCCAAATCCAACTGAACATTAGAAGAAACTGGAGTCTTAAGCCTAGAACAAGAGAATTTTGCAACCCCTGAAGGAGCGCCCTCATATTCAAGGACAGGAACAGAGCCAGCACTTACAATGCGGAGCGTACCCTTATCGTTCATTGCAGCGGCAATTTCCTTAACTGCCGTTTCCATAGCCTGCTCATAATGAGCAGATGACAAAGACCTGTCAAGAACCAGCGTAATGTCCGCAAAATCATTCACATAAGCGGCACCCTCAAGCTTTAAGTTCTGAACAGGATTCTTATCCTCGGTAATAAAGAAGTTAGTCTCTTTTAGCCCGACAACACTCTGTCGGCGGCGGTTCTCAATCTTTACATCAAGAACCACATTAGGGAAGTTATCTGCATTCACACGGTCAATCTGAACAAAGAAGCCTCCGACAAGCTCGCTCATTTTTGCCATTACGTACACTTCATTTGAAACAAAATCAGTAACAAGAATGTTTCCGTTAGCGTCAGGAACCGCGCTCGTAACACGCGAAGGAGCGTTTCCTGTTCCTACATTCTCAAAAAGAGAGCCGTTAACCACATCAATAGAATAAACATGGTTTTTATCACAAAGAACAAGGTAATTTCCCCAAACCTTCATTGACTCTGGTTTCTTAAAGGTTTTCTCCTTGCACAAAAGACCAAGGTAGTTTCCTGCCTCATCAAATTTATAAATAGCACCAGTAACAGCATCAACAACAAAAACCTCGTTGCCAACGACAGCCACACCAGTAGGACCTTTTAGTCCGCTAAAATCCTCTGTTTTGCCACCAAAAAAGAACAAAGGATTTCCATCTTTGTCAAAGACATCAATACGGCTGTTTCCAAAATCAGAAACATAAATATTTTCTGAATCATTCTGAGCGAGATACTGAGGACCAAAAAGACCGCCAATTCCACGACCTTTCTCGCCAAAAGACTTTATATATTGACCATTCTTTGTAAACTCAGAAAGCCTGTCACCAGCAAATTCGCTGACCAAAAGATTTCCGCTCTTCAAACGAATCACGTCCATAGGACGGTCAAATCCGCTCAATGGACCGCTAGTCCTTGTCGTAACCAGCCCGTTAACATCAAGACAAATAAGCTCATTTGTACCATAAGCAAGAATCCATGAAGTTCCGTCTGGATTAGGAAGAACAGAAATCGGCTGGCTGAACAAAAGACTGTCTTCGTTCTTGCCAGCGTAGCTTCCAGACTCTGTATAGCGTACAGGGGACTCATAATCATTATTGGTTATTCGCCTTTCCCTAACAATCTCAATCCTATTCTGTAACAAAAGACCGCCATAGCCATTGTCTGCGGCGAATTTCCATTGTTGCAAGGCAGAACCCTCTATGCCAGAGCGGTAATAAGACTTACCAAGCCAGTCAAGGATAATGTTCTCGTTCGGCAAATAAGACAAAGCTTTCTCAAATTCCATTACCGCATCATTAAAAGAACCACGGTAATAAGCCTGAACACCGCGACGGAATTCCTGCTCGGCAAGACCCGCCTGTGCTGAACGCGCTCCAGTAGCAGTAACATTATTCGCCTCAGAACTTGTAAAAACCCTTGACTGAGCACCAACACCCAGAATTCCACAGGTAAAAATTGCTCCAAATAAAACTGTATTTTTTATAATCTTCGTTTTTTTCATTTTTTATCCTTCCTCCGCAATGCGAATATGCTCTGCAATCTCTTCGCTGTCAGGGCGCAACTCCTTTGCCTGATACAAATATTTCAAGGCATCGTTCATCAAGCCGAGCTTAAGATAAACCCAGCCGAGAGAATCAAGGCATGCCGCTGAATTAGGCTCTATCGCAAGTGCCTTCTTGCAATAAGAAAGCGCAGTTGTCAAATCCCTGTTCTCGCTAGCAAGAACGTATCCCATTCCGTTGAGATCAGTCGGATTCTCAGGGTCAATCTCCAACGCCTTCTTATAGTTCGTTATGCAAAGGTCAACGTCTCCCTCGCTCCATGCAAGATAAGCAAGGGATGCATATACAGCAGCGGGTTTAAAGCCTGACTCCAAGAGTTTGTGAAGCTCAAAAGAAGCAAGTTTCTTTCTTCCACTCTTTACGTACATAAGAGCAAGTATGTAGCGACATTGAAACACTTTGTCGCCGCC
>CADCRJ010000017.1 GCA_902803735.1 uncultured Spirochaetaceae bacterium | reverse complement strand
CTTGCAGATAAGCGTTACCATATCATCATCGTCATAAACTGTGAAATTTGGCGATATGCCCGCTGCATCCGCGTTTAGACGCAAAAACCACGCTCCAAATGAATGGAACGTGCGTATTTGAGAGTGGGCTGCCCGTGGCTCAATCTGAACAGCCCTTTCTTGCATTTCTGTCGCAGCCTTTTTTGTAAACGTTACAGCAAGAATGGATTGTGGAGCAATATGTTGCTCTGCAATGAGATATGCAATCTTTGTGGTTATTACGCGAGTTTTGCCAGAGCCAGCCCCCGCAAGGATTAGTAGCGGAGAGCCTTCGTGTATGGTTGCTTCAAGCTGCTCAGGATTTAGAACGTCAAGATTCTCTTGCATGGCTGGCGAAGTTTTTGCCATAATATCAAAAATGTCAGTTTCTTCGTCCATCAAATCCCCGTTCATTCTCGGATTATATCCTGTGCAAATTTCAGCGTATTTTTCTTGATTGTTGCGTTCAGCTCTGAGTCTGCAACAAAATCACCTGATAAATCAACGTCACCGCTTGAAGTAACATGAACGCGTACAAGCCGTCCTGTCTTTACTGCATCGCACTCTTGCTTTATGCTGCGGTCATAGCGGACGACTACGCTTCCATCAACTTCTGGAGCTTGGAACCATGCGCGACCAATCGCAATTCCTTCGTCAGCGGCTTCTGGATTTGCTTCAAGAACCTCTTCTATGAGCACATCATAATCTTTGCTACAGCGAGAGGCAAGCTTTTCTTTTGTAAGCTCTGCCTGAATTGTTCCAAGGACTTTTGCTCGCTCCTCTGCAATGCGCTTTGGAACTGGCTTCTTGAATTTCGCAGCGGGTGTATCTTCTTCCTTGCTGTAAGGAAAACAGCCGCTCCAGTCGGTTTGTATCGCTTTGAGAAAATCCTGTGTATTTTTTGCGGAATCTTCCGTCTCGCCCGGAAAGCCTGTCAGGAACGTTGTCCTGATTGCAGCCTCTGGGAACACGCTCCTGATTTTTGCAATGAGTGCCTTGTATCGCTCCGGGCTTCCTGTGCGGTTCATAGCGTGAATCGTCTCTGTGTCGCCGCTTTGGAACGGAATGTCAAAGTAGGGGAGAATCCTCTTGTCTGCCTTGATTGCTGGCAAAATATCTTCATTAAAGTGGTCTGGATGTATGTACAGAAGCCTTAGCCTGAATGTGCCATCCAACTCAGAAATCTTTTTCAAAAGTTTGCAAAGGGCGGATTCCTCGTTGCTATGAGTGTTTGAGCTTGAATCTGTCCCTGGAGTTCCGCTTGGTAGGTATGAGCGACCTGTTCCAAAAACATTGTCCTCTAATCCTGTTCCATAAGCCGCCAAATCTTGCCCGATAAGGTTTATTTCGTAAACGCCTTGCGAAATGAGAGATTTAATTTCGTCTATGATTTCTTGGGCTGGACGGCTACGTAGTTCGCCCCTTATTATTGGAATTGCACAGAAAGAACAATGGTTGTTACAGCCTTCTGTAATTTTTACATAAGAGGCACCAGAAAAATTCAATAAAAGAGATCTGTCTCCGCAACATACACCTTTTTGTTTTGGTGTAAGAACAGGGCGTTCTCCGTTCATAAGAGGCTCAACCACTTTGTAAATCTGGTCTAAGTCTCCATTGCCAAAAAAGCCGTCTGCTTCTGTGAGAGAGTCTTTCAAGTCGTTTGCATAACGTTCTGCGAGGCAGCCTGCAAGCAAAATCTTTGCATTAGGGTACAAATTGCGGGCTGAAAGAACTGCGTTTATTGATTCTGTCTTTGCGGATTCAATAAATCCGCATGAATTTACGATTATAAGATTTGCTTCTGACGGGTCAAAAGTCTGAACATATCCCTCCTTTTTTGAGAGAAGGGATATAATCAGCTCGCCGTCTACCTGATTTTTTGCACATCCATGCTGGTCTATAAAAAATTTAGTCAACGTTCAAAACCACCAGTTTATATCTTCCGTCTGTATCTTTTATCCACTTAATGTCTTCTACAACAACTTCGCCTTCTTTTGAGAAGTTCAAGTCATAAGTCTTAAGGTTTGCGATTACTTCCATTTTTACAACGTAGCCGTTTGAAATCCAGATTCTTGCTCCGTTGCTTGGATGAATCTCTACAACCTCGCCTTTGCCTATGAAGTCTTCGATAACATCCTTTCTGTCTGCTTTGTAGCGGAACAAGCTTCCTGAGCGGAATGTAGCTTTTATTGTAAATGGATAAGCCCTGTTGTCTGACAGGATTTCAATCCACTTCTTGTCTTTTGGAAGATTCTCAACTTTAAGAATCTGAGATTCGTCAGGAGCTGCGATTGCTGCATTTGCACTGTCTCTGAGCATGATGCGAACTTCTGCACCTCTGTCCACATCTGTTGAAGATACATCCGAAACGTATACGATAATCTCTGCAAGACCGTTACCGTCAACGTCAAGCTCAATCTCTTCGGACAGCTGTACGTACTGAATTCCTGCTGGTGTCTCAAGACCGAAGCAATTTGCAGTCTCTGCTACAGTAAGAATTATGTTTCCGCCGTTGTTTGACAAAATAAGCTGGTCGCCCTTGAATAGTCGCTCTGTAAGAACATCTTCGGTAAGCTCGTATTTCTTTATGTTTATGTTCTTTGAGATTGTTGTATAAT
The DNA here is from genome assembly GCA_902803735.1 of uncultured Spirochaetaceae bacterium. Taxonomy (GTDB): domain Bacteria; phylum Spirochaetota; class Spirochaetia; order Treponematales; family Treponemataceae; genus Treponema_D. Next base: position 9,643 of record CADCRJ010000017.1, on the reverse strand, counting down.
TCTCCGCAGGCTTTGGTCGGGATTTTATAAAAAGAATTATTCCGACGGCAATTCCAGTAATAAAAATAATGATACCGATTACAATCAGCGGAATTAAAAATCTCGGCTTTTCTCTTTTTGTAAGTTCTATTGGAGGTGGTGTCTCCTGTAATTTTTTAGCATTGTAAAGAGTAAGAACCTTTTCTGTAGAAATCCCAAGGTACTCTGCGTAAATTTTCAAAAAACCTACATAATACGGCTCTCCAGGGAAGATTGAAAGGTCTTCTTCCTCAAGGGCTTTGAGATATTGTACTGTGATTGAAGTATCTCTGCTTATTGTTTCTGCATCAAGATTTTTTTGTTCCCGTGTCTTTTTTAAAAGTTCTCCATAACTTTCCATTTTATTATGTTACTCCGAATAAAGGAAATTATTGTAGTTGTTAGCTGATGTAGGCGGATCATAAATAAAACGCTGATCAGAGATTCCCTGATTCAGTGCATAATTTGAGAACGTGAAGACAAAGCTTACGCCTTGTGGTGTTATGCCTTCTATTCTTCTGATTAATTTTGAATCAGGAAGTACTGCCAATTTTATATATCTGAATGCCTCTGTCGTGTTTCTTCTGCTTAATATCAGCTTTATGACGTTTTCTTCCGAACCTTCTCCAAGAGGAACTGGATTAGGGCTGTTCTCATAAGCCACGGAGTAATAGCGGCTCATAAGCGCGAGACCCTGCGGAGTTGCAAGGTTTGCACCGCCGTTGCCAGAACCTTGTACCGACTGATTGAGAATTGCGGAACTTTCTGGCAAATAGATTGTCAGCATATCGCCATTAAAGCATATAACTTGATTTTTTGGGCTGTTAAAGTCAATGCGGAGCAAGGACGGCTGCTTGAATGAGACCTTGCCGTTCATGTTTGTTTTGTTTGCCTTGATGTCAATATTTGCTTCGTAGTCTCTTATTCTTGCGTAAGTGTCTGAGACTGATTTAAAGAAATTTGCCGCTGTAAGAATTGAGCTTTGAGCTGTGCCTAAAGATATTGCGAATAGCGATAAAAACAAAAATAACGAAAGCTTTTTCATATTACTCCACAAAACACCATATTTTACAGTTCTTGCTTTTTAAGGTCAAGGTATTGGGTTGTTCAAAAATCTCGACATTTGACACCGTAATTTTTATAATGGGGAATTATGAAGATGATTCTGATGGGAACGGGAACAAGCCACGGAATTCCTGTGATAGGCTGTGATTGTGCGGTGTGCCGTTCTGAGCACGAAAAAGACAAGCGGCTTCGCTGTTCTGCTTTCATAGAAGATTTAAACTGCTCCTCTGCAACAAATATTCTCATTGATGCTGGGCCGGAGTTCCGAATACAGGCGTTAAAATACGGGATTAAGCGGTTGGACGGAGTTCTTCTTACCCACAGCCACGCTGACCATTGCCACGGAATTGATGATTTACGAGCATTCAGCCATATAAAGCCTGGTGAAACTATAGGTGTGCCCCTACCGATTTATGCGAATTCTAACACAATAGAGGATTTACGGTTTCGTTTTTCTTATATGTTCAAGGAAGTTACGCAGGGAGGCGGAGTTCCTAACCTAGATTTGATTGAGGCAGATTCCTTTTCTGGTGAGAATCCGCTTGTCATTGGTGGAGTAAGAATAATTCCAGTCCCTATGAAGCATGGAGTACTAGATGTTTTTGGCTGGATTTTGAAGGATGACAGGGATTGTTCGATTGTTTATCTTACTGATTGCAGTTCTATGGCAGATTCTTCTATTGATACTATAAAGAAATACGGAGGAAATATAATCCATGCTGTCGTTGACGGCTTACGAGAGCGACCCCATTCTACTCATTGCAATTTTGATGAGGCTCTTTCTTATGCTGACAGAATAGGGGCGGCGCATACTTGGCTTACTCATTTTTGCCATGACTTTTTTCATGCTGATATACAGCAATATATAGATAAAAATCTTGGAAAATATACGAATTTGAGCAAAATTGTTTCTTTTGGTGGTTCTGTCGCACCTGCATACGATGGAATTGTTTTGGAGACAGCCGTGTGATTTTTTTTCTTTCTGTTGACATGATATTTTATAAAATGTATAATCATCGAACTTAATTGTAATCAATTTTAGGTAGGTATACATCATGTCAAAAATGACAAGAACTTGCGCATGCTGCGGCAAAGGAACTATGCACGGTAACAGAGTATCTAAATCTTACAATCATACTCGCCGCGTATGGAGACCAAATCTCTTGAAAATTAAGACAGAGATTGATGGAACAACTGCTACATATACAATTTGTACACGTTGTCTTCGTTCAGGTTTTGTTACAAAGAAAATCAATATTGTACCTGCAAACGCTGGTGCACAGGCTGTTGCTAAATAAATTTATGATTTGTTTGTACGGAAGGCCGGCTTTTTGAAGCCGGTTTTTTTATGCCCTTTCGGGCTTTTCCGTACTTATTTCTTTTTTCCGTAAGTCTCCTCAATTTCTTTTATCTGGTCACGTATTGCGGCGGCTTGCTCATATTCCAGCCTGTCAGCGCAATCGCTCATCTCTTTTTTGAGTGCCTCAATCAACTTTTTACGCTGCTTTGCGTCAAAGAGATTTGCGCTCTTTTTCAAGAATCCAAGCTCTACTTCGGCGTTTTCTTCGGCATCCTTTTGCTGTCGTACCAGAATGTCCTGCACAGCTTTAGAGACTGTGTGCGGGGTAATGCCGTGCTCCTCGTTCCATTTTTGCTGAATCTCGCGGCGACGGCGAGTTTCGCCCACAGCTTCTTTTATGGCTGGAGTCATAACGTCTGCATACATTACGACGGTTCCGTTCTCGTTACGGGCAGCGCGTCCGATTATCTGTATCAAGCTTGTGGTGGAGCGCAAGAATCCAATCTTGTCCGCATCGAGTATGGCTATAAAGCTTACTTCTGGAAGGTCTATACCTTCTCGCAAAAGGTTGATTCCTATCAGAACGTCAATTTCGCCTGCTCGGAGTGATTTTAGAATCTCTACTCGCTCAAAGGTGTCTATCTCTGAGTGTATGTATTTTACTTTTAAGTTGAGACCAAGGAGATAATCCGTCAAGTCCTCAGCCATCTTCTTTGTGAGAGTAAGTATCAAGCTGCGCTCGCCTTTCGCGATTCTTTGCTTGACTTCGTTGTAAATGTCCTCCATCTGACCTTCGCTTGGCCTTATGTCGATTATAGGGTCAAGGAGTCCTGTCGGGCGGATAATCTGCTCCACGACTTGCGTTGACTGGGCAATTTCCTCTTTTCTTGGGGTTGCGGTAACGTAGATTACTTGGTTCAGTTTTTTTTCAAATTCTTCAAATTTAAGCGGGCGATTGTCCAATGCGCTTGGAAGTCTAAATCCAAAGTCAACGAGGTTCTGTTTCCTGCTCCTGTCGCCCTCGTACATTGCCCCTATTTGAGGAACGGTTACGTGGGCTTCGTCCATCATGCAGAGAAAATCATCTGGAAAATAATGCAGTAGCGTTGCTGGAGGCTCGCCTGTCTTGCGTCCTGAGATTGGGGCTGAATAGTTCTCGATTCCTGAGCAGTAGCCCATTTCTTTCATCATTTCTATGTCGTATGTAGTGCGGGTCTTTAACCGCTCCGCTTCCAGCAGCTTTCCTTGTGCGTTGAGCGTTTCAAGCCTTTCTTCCAATTCTTTTTCTATACGCTCGGTTGCAGAAAGAAGGGCTTCTTGTGGCACGACAAAGTGTTTTGCTGGATAAAACTGCATTTCGTCAAGCTCTTCCTCAATTTCGCGGGTTATCACGTTAAAACGTCTTATTCGTGCTATCTCGTCAAAATCAAGCTCTATGCGGTAAGCAGTGTCTGTTTCCATGTAAGGCGGGTAAACTTCGATTACATCTCCTCGTACTCTGAAATTTCCCCTGTCCATTGCCATGTCGTTTCTTGTATATTGAATCGAGCATAGTGCCCGCTCAAATTTTCTCAGGTCAAGAATCTCGCCCTTTTCAATGTGGACACGCATCTCTTTGTATAGGTCTGGCATACCAAGACCGTAGATACAGCTGACCGTTGCGACAACGATAACGTCGCGTCGCTCCATGAGAGAGTAGGTCGCTTTTAATCTGAGCGCGTCAATTTCTTTGTTTGTCGCGGCATCTTTTTCAATATAGAGGTCTCTTGCTGGTACGTATGCTTCTGGCTGATAGTAATCGTAATATGAGACAAAATATTCAACGGCATTGTTCGGGAAAAATGATTTGAACTCACGGTACAGTTGGGCAGAAAGCGTTTTGTTGTGGCTTATTATGAGGGTAGGGCGTTGTACGCGCTCTATGATTTTTGCCATTGTGAATGTTTTTCCGCTTCCTGTAACGCCTTTGAGCGTCTGGTACCTGTCTCCCCTAAGGAAGCCTTCTGAAAGCTTGTCTATTGCTTGTGCCTGATCGCCTGACGGCTCGTATGGACTGACTACTTGAAATTTTCTCATATATCGAAGTATACGTTCAGATAGATTGTTTAACAAGATTTATTTTTGCTAAAATGTGGTCATAAGTAAAACTTTCCTTTAGTAGTGACTAATAGAAATTAATGGAGGATTTTATGAAAGAATATAAGCAATACCATGATTCTGATAATAAATTTCATTTTGACACAATGGTTTATTTTTGTGAGGCTAATGACAGCAAGCGTCTTAGTCTTTACGATTTGCTCAAAATGACTTCTGACGGAGCCGTTGAGGATTATAACCAGCGTGGGCTTAGCCGCGATGTTCTTCTTGAGAATCACTATGCGATTCTGGTTAGCCGCCTTGCGTTCCGCTTTCACAGGATGCCAAAGGAGAACGAGGCTGTTACCCTGCTCACATGGGAAGAGAAATCTGAGCCGTTGCAGCTCGTCAGGGCGTATGAGATTGCCTCTCGCGACGGAGAGAAGCTTGTAAGCGGACTTAGCTCATGGGTGTTGGTTAATCCTGAGACTCGCCGTATTATTCCGACCAAAACTTTTACTATGCGAGAGACCCCTACGGCACAGACTGAGCATGATTGCCTGAAATACGGAAAAATTCAGCATCCAGAGAACATGGTGCTTTGGGACGAGAGAATTATCAAATATTCGGACATAGACGGCAACGGGCATACTAACAATGCTCGCTACGGTGCTTTTGTGGCCGATGCTCTGCCAGCGGAATTCCGTCATACATTATTCAAGGATTTTAGGCTGAATTATGCGAAAGAAGCCGTTCTCGGACAAAAACTTGAGGTATTGGGAGCTGTGAATAATGATGAAAAAAAACTTACTGTGGTAGGAAAGACAGAAGAAGGCGTGTCGTTTGAAGCAGAGCTTTACTGGTGACAAATAAAAATCCCCATGCCGCAATATGCACATGGGGAATAACTCAAGTAATTTACTTGATTAGTTCTTTGCACGCTCTACGAATGAACCGTCGCGTGTATCGATTACGATGCGGTCATCTGTGTTGCAGAACAAAGGAACTTTTACTTCCATTCCTGTGTCCAATGTAGCAGGTTTTGTTGATTTTCCAGAAGTATCACCTTTTACGCCTGGCTCACAGTATGTGATTGTACGTGTTACGTTGATTGGAAGACGTACACCTACTGGTTTCTCATTGTAGTAAGTGATTTTTACTTCGTAGTCATCATCTGGTGAAATGTAACCTGCGTTGTCACCGAGGTAGCTTTTAGGAAGGTAAATATCATCATAAGTTTCCTGATCCATGAAGTGATAATCTTCACCATCGATGTAAGAAAGTTTTACATTTTTCTCAACAAGCTCAACTTCTTCGAATTTCTCGCCTGCATCAAGACCGAGATCCTGTGTTCCACCTGTAACAATGTTCTGAACGCGGAGTTTTGTTACCATGCCCTGGCGACCTGATTTCTGTCCGAGCATTTTCTGTACCATAAGTGGGTTGCCTTCAAACATGAAAGCTGTTCCAACTTTGATTTCATTTGTCATTAACATAAATATACCCTCAAAATAAAAAAGCGATATTTACCCTATATTATTAGCTTTTTCGCATAAGTTCAAGAGAGCGAAAGAAGTTGGCGTCCCTTTAGCGTATAAAATTCGTCCAGACTTTCTTTTCTGCTTCTGGTTGTGATACACCAGCGGCAACGCCTGCTGCAATGCTCTTTAGAATCCATGCCATATTTTTGCCGATTGTGCGCATAATCTGGATTCCTTCCTCGTCCTTCATAACGTCATCGCCATTTGAGCCGTGAACCATGTTCCAGTAGCGGGATGTTACGACAGGCTGCTGTGCGTATGTGATGTATTTGTTTAAAACGTCGAGGCAGGCGGTGGTTCCAGCTCGGCGGGCAACGGTAACTGCTGATGCTGGCTTGAAGCGGAGGTATTTCTCGCCTTTCCAATAAAGCCTGTCTAAGAAAGCGACCATCTCGCCGCTTGGAGAAGCGTAATAAACTGGCGAGCCAAGAACGACCCCGTCTGCTGCCTGCAATTTTTCGATTGCCTCGTCAACGAGCTTGTCTATTTCGCCTGTGAGTGCTTTGCCGCCAACCCAGAAAATTTCGGTTTCAATTCCATTTTCTTTGAGAGTTTCTGCTACAAGGTTCAATGCAGTGTAAGTGCTGCCTTTTTCGTTTCGGCTTCCGTTAAAAAGAATTACTTTCATATTTGCCTCCGTTTTTCCTACTTGTTTGATAGATAAATCATAGCAGAATACGGAGTGTCGTTCTATAGCAATTGGACTATTTCCCTTACCTTTGCCTTGCCGAACGGGGGTTTTACAAGCAGAATGTCGGCTTTGTAGGTTTGACCTTTTTCAAAGTGCCTTGCCGTATAGACCTCAAATGTTCCGAGTTTTGGTTCTGTGCTCGTAGCTTTTATTCTAAAATACTCAGGAATCTTTGTTGTTCGCGTTGTAAAAAAGTTGCTGTATTTGTTATAGTGTATTACTTCCCAGCTTTTTGCATCCTGTGCAAGCTCAATGGAATTTACAATAAAATCTGCCCGTATTGTTTCTTTTGAGAGAATTATATTCTCGTAAAAGACGAGCGAGGCAATAATCAACGCAAGGCCTGTAAGTACGCAAATAGAGAACTTCTTGAGCAGCTCTGCGGTTGTCATACCCCGATTTTTGCGGATGCCTACGTGCATTTTTTTTCGTTTTTTGCGAGTTTTTCCCATGATTTTAATATAGTAGGGCTAATGTCGAGTTTTGAGAAGAGCTTCTGGAACGACTCTTTTTGACTTGCTCTGTATTTGACAAATTAAAATGAACGGCTCTAATATAGACTATGCCTATGCTTTCATCTCTTTTTTCATTTTGGAGCGACTTAACACCCTCTGAAGTCTCTTTTTTAGAACAATCAGCCCGTACAGAAATTTTTCCGCAGGGGAAGTTGATTCATCGTTCTGAAGATGATTGCCGTGGTCTGATGGCTGTAATTACAGGCTCCTTGCGGGTTTACTGCGTTTCTGAAGAAGGTCGGGAGGTGACGCTTTACAGGGTTGAATCGGGGGAGATTTGCGTTCTTTCTGCTTCTTGCCTCATGGACTCTGTTGTTTTTGATGTTCTGATAGAGACCGTTGAAGAGGCTCAGGTATGTATGATTCCTGCGGCAGCCCTTCACCAAGTAGAGAAGAAAAATCCGCTTGTGGAGCTTTATATTTACAAAAATGCGGTGCAGAAATTTTCCGAGGTTCTGTGGACGATTCAACAGGTTCTTTTTATGAAGATTGACCAGCGGATTGCCCTTGCCTTGTATGATGAGATGATTCGTCAAAAAAGCAAGGTTATTTCTATCAGACATGAAGATTTGGCAAAGCAGATTGGCAGCGTGCGAGAAGTTGTCTCTAAAACGCTTAAATACCTAGAGCAAGAAGGCGTGGTTTCGCTTGGTCGCGGAAAAATTGAGATTCTGGATGAAATGGGGTTAAAAAATGGAACAGAAAATGGAATTTATAATTCTTGACGAGAGTTATCTTGAACAAGCCGCTCAGCTTTACAAAGAGTCGTTCGCAGGCGAGCCTTGGTATGACGATTGGAGCGATGAAACGCAGCTTATTGAATACATAAAGGAAGTTTCTGGTGTTTACAATGCTCTTAACTACGGGCTTTTGATTGAAGAAAAGCTTGTCGCGATTTCGCTTGGCTGGCTGAGCCATTGGTGGGAAGGAACTAATTACAGAATCGAAGAGTTGTGCGTGTCTAAAGATTTGCGTGGGCAGGGAATTGGCTCAAAGTTCATGTCTATGATAGAAAACGATATAAAAAAACGGGGTGTCGCTGGAATTTTCCTTCAGACGGACATAGACAAGCCGTCTTTTAGGTTTTACACAAAAAATGGCTTTGCAAATCTTGAAAAGCATGTGAGCTTGTATAAGTCTGTAAGATAGTGCAAAGCATCAAAGGGGCTGTTCAATTCTTTTTTTGCAGCCCCTTTTCTTTACTATTTTTCCGCAATGACTTCGATTTCTACTAAGGCACCTTTAGGCAGTGCAGCGACCTCTACGCAGCTTCTGGCTGGCTTTACTGTAAAATGTTTCTCGTATACGGAGTTGAATGTCGCAAAATCCTGGATGTGCTGCAAAAAACATGTCGTTTTTACAACTTTATCAAGCGATGAACCTGCGGCTTCAAGAACAGCTTTGAGATTTTTGATGACTTGCTCCGTCTGTGAAGAAATATCGCTGGTCTCGATGTTGCCACTTTCTGGATTAATCGGAATTTGTCCCGATGTATAAATTAGATTTCCGCTTATTACAGCCTGTGAGTACGGTCCAATTGCCGCAGGTGCATTTTTTGTTGATACGAATTCCATGTTTTTCTCCTATAGACCTCGCATAAAACAAGGTTGCTCATATTTTAATCCAAAATTGGCAATAATGACTATCATAAAACTATGAAAATGTGACATTCTCTTATGGTTTTATTTGATTCTTTCTGCTGTAAAAAGATTCTCTGCTTTTGTGTTCAATATTGTTTCTGCAAGAGAATGGCGTAAAAAGTGGAGTTTTTCTTTTTCTTCCTGCGTGATTGGCTCTGCATTTTGTCTTTTTTGATGTATGTGCTTTGAAAAATTGAAAAACTCTTCTGGTATTACCCCTTGCTTAACGCTTACACTAAAAATTTTACCGTTAAAGCCGAGTTCAAAATAGTATTTTCCACCGCCAGGTGCATCGGGTGCGTTTTTGGACAGACTGTAATCGTGGTTCAGAAAAAGCTTCTGATTTTTACTTACTTGCATTACGCAGTCTGCTCCGTCAATTATTCCTTTGCCGTTTTTTCCAAGACCTGAATAAAACGAGCATGAGCCACGCACGGGAATTTCCTTTGCCATATCGGCGAAAATCCAGCACATGAGTTTAAAAACGAGGGCTACTCCGCCAGGCATTTCTTTTCCGTGAAAATTCAGCAAGTCTTCATAAGTAAATGAAAGCAATTTTTCAGAATCGTATATCCGTATTGTCTGTCTGTCCATTTTACTGACCTATTTTATAAACAAAGAGTTTACGTCAAAGGGCTTAGAAATCATTTGTGATTCATACATAAAATCGGCGGTTTTCTGGAATCCCTCTTTGTCCTTTTCTGTAAGTTCTGTTGAGAAATCATAATATTCAGCCATTTCATTTACAGCTTCCAGGCTCAAATCAAGCTTGCTGGCAACTGTCTCAAATGTTTTTT
>CADCRJ010000016.1 GCA_902803735.1 uncultured Spirochaetaceae bacterium | reverse complement strand
TTAACAAGAGCCGCCTCACACTTTGCACAAGAGCGGATTGAAGCCTGCTCAGAAATGTACTGTGAAAGTCCGTCAAAAGCCGCTTTCTCAGAAAGGGAATAGCGGTGGTCGATACAAGAGAGATTCTCAAAAATATTGCGTGTTTCCATACATAGAATTATAGCGAAAAGCAGAAAGTATGAGAAGTTAGCAATTAGAAATGTGAGTACATTCAAAAACTTTAGTTTTTATATAAAAAATTATATAAAAACCCTATAAAATGGGTAAAAACTCTAGACCCATAAAACTAATTTCTTTATTATTCAATCTTATGCAAAAAAGTTTGGGTTGCAACTTCTTGCCCACTGGTACGTCCAGTTTTTGTTATCAAAACAAAAGGTGGTACTTTCATGTTCAGACGTGAAGACTACATTTCAGATTCTGAGTGGGAACGGTTCATGGATTTCTCAAAAGATCTTGAGACTCCAAACATTGTTATCAACCTCCATCAGATTAAGCGCAATTTTATAAAACTGCGCGATTCACTTCCATACGCCCACATCTACTATGCTGTAAAAGCTAATCCGGGCGAACCTGTTATTAAATTGCTTGCCGATCTTGGCTCCAATTTTGACATTGCCTCAAGATACGAACTGGACAAGGTTCTTGCTCTTGGTGTATCTGGGGACAGGCTTTCTTACGGAAACACAATAAAGAAAGCAAAAGACATCCAGTATTTTTATGAGAACGGCGTTCGTATGTTTGCCACCGACTCAAAAGACGACCTCAAAAACATCGCAAAATTTGCACCAGGAAGCCGCGTTTACGTGCGAATGCTCGTAGAAGCTGGACAGAGTGCGGACTGGCCTCTCTCTCGCAAATTCGGCTGTCATCCTGACATGGCTTATGATTTGCTCGTACAGGCAAAAGAGCTTGGGCTCACTCCATACGGTGTAAGCTTCCACGTAGGCAGCCAGCAGCGCGATATTGGTGTTTGGAACGATGCAATCGCAAAAGCTTCTTATTTGTTCTCATCATTGGAAGAAGAAGAAGGCATAAAGCTCAGCATGATCAACATGGGAGGCGGATTTCCTGCTCACTACATTCAGCCAACGAACGAGCTTTCAGATTATGCTTCAGAAATCACACGATACCTTCACGATGACTTTGGAGATGACATTCCAATGATTATTCTTGAACCAGGACGCTCATTGGTCGGCGACTGCGGAATCCTTACAAGCGAAGTAGTACTCGTAAGCCGCAAGAACAACACAGCTTTGCAGAGATGGGTCTATCAGGATTCAGGCAAATTCAACGGTCTTGTCGAGACAATGGACGAGGCTATCAAGTATCCTGTAATCTCAACAAAAGACTCTCCTGACGCAAAAGAAGGCGAGGTAATTCTTGCAGGTCCAACTTGTGACAGCGCGGACATCATGTACGAAGATGTCAAATACAAGCTTCCGCTTTCACTTAGAGCAGGAGACAAGCTCTACTGGCTCTCTACAGGGGCATATACAAGCACGTATGCAAGCGTGGAATTCAATGGATTTCCGCCATTAAAAACCTATTACATGGAATAGCCCAAAAAAAAGAACATGGTTCAAAACCATGTTCTTTTTTATTCAGCAGGAAGCTCTTCCAAGTCGGATTCAAGCTCATCTACATATTCATTTGAATTCTCCCGCTTAAGAACAATTATTGTCAAATCATCGTCAAGTGGCACTCCGTCAGTAAAGAACGAGAGTCCATCGATAAGATTGCCCAATATAGTACGGGCATCGCTCTTCGCGCTTTCCATAATTATTTTCATAACACGCTCTGCACCGAACTGCTCGCGCTCCTTGTTCATTGACTCCAGAAGGCCGTCCGTATAGAACACAAGGATGTCATCCGTTGCCATCTTAAAGCGTATATCAGGAAAGCACACATCGATGTCTTTTATGCCGATTGCACCATACTGAAACTGAGAGTCGTCATGCACAATCTGGCGGATTCCTTTCTCGGCCGCATTATACAAGAACGGCTTTGGATGCCCCGCATTTGACATATCAACGGTACAGACATCATTCTCGTCAAAATCTGAGAACTTGAACAAAAGACCTGTAAGATAATTCTCTATATCCCCCTTCTCCTCAAGTATTTCCTCATTAATCTTGTAAAGAGCCGTAGAAAGCTTTCGGTTGCCTCGTATCGAGTCAAAAGCACGGAAAATAACATTTTTTGCGAGCATTGTTATAAGGCTTGCCGCGATACCATGACCAGAAACGTCAAAAAGAGCAAAGCCGTTGAGCGTGTTGTTATCGTAATAGTAGTCGTACAAATCGCCAGAAATCTTTGCCACAGGATTATAGCAGATTGCAATGTCCCAGCCCCTGAAAGAAACTTTTGGGAATGGGAAGAACTTTTGCTGCACAATTGAAGCCATCTCCAAGTCAATGTTAGCTCGGTTCATCGCGTGCTCCAGCTCCTCGTTCGCATCGGAGAGATTTTTCGTCTTTAACGCGACTTCTTTTCTAAGGTTCTTGTTCAGATATTCGTTCCTGTACTGAATCTTAGCGTAATTGGCAGCAAGCATGACTATGAACAGGATAATCGTAAGCGGCCACGCAAACAGCGAGAAGAACGGATGATTGTTATTGTTCATAAGACCGCGGACAATAATATCCATGAAAGTTCCCACCAACAAAGGCGAGAAACCTAAAAGCATAATAAGAGCCCTTCTACGCTTTTTTTTCTCAATCAAAGCCAAAACAAACTGCTTTATTCCCAAGCAAAGCTGAACTAAAAGAAGTATCAGCATAAAAGGGCAAATTGCCATAAGGAAGTTGTAGTTTGGTGCTAGAAGCGTAAGAATAACTTGAAACAACAGTATAAATGCCATTAGGTATTTTTCAAACTTTGAGAACTCTTTATGCACAAAACTGGAGATAAAGTGAGGCAAAAAGAAAATAATTATATAAAAGCTTATGCAAAGGAAAAATTTTAAGAACTCATAATACGGAAGCCTGTGATATTTGAACAAAGGAAGCTCTGCAGTAAAGAACGGAACGATAAAGAACGTTGTGAACAAGGCCAACTGTGAAAAAAATAAGTTCGCTTTTTCCTTTTTGCGCCCCAAATAAAACAGAATGAACAGAATGTAAGCCAACAACAGACAGCCCTCTAATAACAGCAGAATCCTTGAATGTGTAAAGGATGTCATCTCTACGGCTCTTATCACATCATCTTCCGTTCCAATGAATATGATATCAGAAATATCGGCTTTTCCGTGTGCCCACACTTTTATGTACAATGTATTCGGAACATTTTGATGAACTCTATCTTTAAGAAAGTAGAACCCTTGGCACATGAACAAATCGCACCATTCATTCGGCGGAAATTCACCGCTACTACCAGCATAAGCACCGTTAATCCAGACATTTGCGGCAAAATGCAGATTATTCACAAAAAGTCCAAGATTGTGCTCTTTAAGTCTTTTAGGAAGGACAAATTCCGCTCTAAGCCATATATAACTTCCCTCAGAGCCGACAAGTGACTTTATGTTAGCTCTTGGTTTTATATCAAATTTCTTGAATTGGTCTTTTTTTGCCTCAGCCTCAGCGATTGAACTGTCAGCCGAGCACGGAAGCCAATAGAAAGAATCAGAAAGGAATAGACGCTCCTCCCTTACTGATGGTGCACAACTGCACAACAGAACTGGGCAAAGTATTATAAAAACGAGAAAATACTTATATATGTTAGGAGGTACCCTCATATTATATATTATAGCATATATTTAAAAAAAAATAAAAAGAAATATTAGAGATTTTAGAGATTTTTTGAATTTATAACGGGCAAACGACAAATTTTGTTTGGATGAATGTCGAGTTTCTGAAATTAAAACCCGACATTCACCCTAGTATATAAAACTCAGCATCAGACCTAACTAAGCCAAGCAAGCGTCCAGTTCTGCTGAAATAGCTTTCTTATCAAGGTTCTGTCCGATAATGCAAAGCTTAACCATGCGGTCGCCAACTTTCTCGTCCCACTCATTTTTAATCTGAGGGTTCTGAGCAAGAATCTTCTTCTGCTCTTTTTCAGGAGAAGCCGCAATCCACTGTCCGCTGTAGCCAGCCTGAATCTGTCTTCCGCTTGTCTCGAACACATAAGCCATGTCCTGCTCATCGCTGAACCAAAGCAAGCCCTTGCAGCGAATAATGTTGCGCGGCCATTTTGCAGCGTAAGAGTCAAGCTTCAAGCGGTCAAACGGCTTACGGCGATAATAGATGAACGTACCGATTCCGTACTCGTCCTCGCTCTCGCCCTCATGCCTGTGCTCATGATGATGGTGATGGTGGTCATGCCCCTCATGCTCATCGTGGTCGTGATGGTCACAATGCTCGTCGCAAACGTGTCCCTCCTCGCCATGCTCAGGGTTATCATGGTGGTGATGCTCATGCTCGTCATCGTCATCATCATCGTCAACTTCACCAATCTCAAGCTGCTTGCACCAGCCTGCGCTTGCGTAAACCTGCTCAAAATCAAAGGTTCCAGTCTCAAGAATATCTGCAACAGGAACATCTCCGTGGCTAGTCTCAATTACACGAACGCCAGGATGGAGAGTCTCGATTACTTTTCGTACTTTCTTGAATTCATCCTCTGTAACAAGGTCTTTTTTGTTGATTACAAGTGTCGAGCAGAATTCAATCTGCTGAACGAGAAGGCTCTCAATGTCCTCCTCGCCAATCTTATCTTTTGCAAGCAACTTGTCACCGCCAGCAAACTCATCGACAAGGCGGGCAGCATCAACAACGCCAACAACATTATCAAGCTTGCCGTTCTTAATCATCTCAAGTTCCTGAGCGATAGGCATAGGCTCGCAAACACCGCTTGCCTCAATCATAATATAGTCGTACTTGTCAGACTTTATAAGATTCTCAATATTCTGAGCAAGCTGGCTTTTAAGCGTACAACAAATGCATCCATTTGTAAGAGGCACTATGTCGCTTGTATCAGTAATTTTCGCACCGTCAGCAATAAGTTTTGCATCAACATTTACTTCACCAATGTCGTTTACAATAACAGCAACCTTGTAGCCCTGCTGGTTTGTAAGAACTTTGTTCAAAAGTGTTGTCTTTCCTGCTCCAAGATAGCCGCAGAGAAGAGTCATAGGCGTTAATTTTTTTGCCATAAATATATCTCCTTACAGAATTTACGCTATTAACTAATATCACTATAGAAGATACTGATTTTTATAAAAAAAGGAAAGTAAAAACAGTCTGATTGAGAAAAAAGCTGCCCGAAAATCTGAAGTGCATTTCACACTTTGCGCAGATTCCGAGCAGCTTTTTTATGCGTAGTATGTATATCGCTTATTTTTTGGAAGGCAAATCTACAATTGTTCCAGCTGCAGTAATAGGTACATATTCTGGAACTTGGCGACCGTCCCATTTTTTTGCACGCTCCAGCTCAATCTCAAGTTCTTTGAGTTTTATCTCAACATTGTAGTTCTGGGCAACCTTACCATTGTAATAAGCGAGGGCATCTGCCTCAATACGCTTTGCCTCCGCAGCTTTCTGGGCTTTTATCAGCTCAGCCTCAGCATTCTGCTCGGCCGCCTTTTTAGCAGCCTCCGCCACGGCAACCTGTTTCTGGGCGTTAGTCTCCTCTAGCTTAAGCTCCTGTTCTGCCTGTCGTACCTGCTGAGTGCGGTTCATTGTCTCTTTTATCTGCTTGTCAAAATCATCGCTCCAGTCCCAGTTAGAGATTGTAAGCTGTGTAAGCTCAATCGGAAATTCAGAAAGCTTTGCGTTCAAGCTGTTCGTAACATCCTGTGTGATTTTATCCTGATTCTCGACAAGCTCGTAAATAGAATATTTACCTACAGACTCTTTTACAGATGCAACGAGGCTTCTTGTAATAGCGTTCTCAATTATCGAATCGCTATATTTTTTTACCGCATCCATGATTTTCGCCTCGTCATAGCGGTAAAAAACAGCAACCTGAGAGCCGACTGTCTGCATATCCTTTGTGATTGCTCCGTCTTTTCCAACGCTGAACGTAGTGCTCATTCCTTTTGGCACAATCGAATACTTTTTGATTGTACTGATAAAAGGCGGATGGAAGTGCATTCCTGGCAGCAGAACGTCACCAGTAACGTCTCCAAGCATAACTTCAACGCCACGCTCGCTAGGCGAAACTACAGTAAAGGAACTGTAAACTCCAAAAATAATCAAAACCATCGCAACAATAGTGACTACGGCTTTTTTCATTTCTTTTTTCATATTCAATCCTCTCGATTTGAAAAACTAAATTCTAACTTCTAAAAAGATAAATATAATTTATACCAAGCGTCAAGTTTTACAAAGGCAAATGAGAACTCAAGAATTTTATGAAATTTTCCTCGTCCAAAGGTTTGGAATAGAAATATCCCTGTACTTGGTCACACTTTATAGAGCGCAAGAAATCTCTCTGTGCCTTTGTCTCGACACCCTCAAATATCGTCTCTTTTTCCAAATGCTTGCTCATATCTATCAAGCTTTGTATAAACTTTGCAGATTTTTCGTTTATGCAACCGTTCTCGTTCGTGGACGATGAAAGAAAATCCTTGTCGAATTTCAGTATGTCCACAGGAATCTTGGTCAGCATATTAAGAGAAGACTCGCCGCTTCCAAAATCGTCCATCGCGACTGTAAACCCAGCCGAGTGCAAGCAGTCTGTCACTTCACGCATGGTATTGTTGTCCATTACGGAACGTTCAAGAATCTCAACCTGTATCAAAGTGGAAGGAATGTTATATTTTTTGAACAAGCCCATGAACTCGCTCATAAAGCGGTCTGGCTTATTATGATTACGGCTCATATTCACAGAGATTGGCACAACGGGAAGACCAGCCTTAATCTGCTTGTCAAGGAACAGGAAGACTTTCTCGTAAACATAGAAGTCCAGCTTTGTTATAAATCCGTTACGCTCGAATAGCGGAATAAACTTATCTGGCACAAGGAAGCCTATATCTGGCGTACTCCAGCGAACAAGAGCCTCTGCGCCCACAATGCGGTCATCAGCAAGAGAGACCTTTGGCTGGTAAAGCACAACGAACTCACCGTTTTTGAGGGCTGCTTCCATGTGAGTCTCTATATAGTGCTGCTCGTTCACTTTACCCAGCATACGCATATTGTAGATTGAGAAAGGAACAAGAACGTTGTCCTTTACTGTTGTTTTCGCAAAGGAAGCCATTCCTATAAGCTCCCGCACGGAATATTTTTTCTTGTCATAGGGACGAAGGAACACAATCCCGAATTTGGGGAAGAACGGAATATCAAAGTTCTTTATCTCTGTAGACATTGACTTTAGCTCCGTACGGAACCGACGCATTGCGGAAAAAACACTCTCAACCTTGATGAACATATAAAAATTGTCCGCGTAGCCGTGGCAAATCAAGCCGTGCACATCGGAAACGATATTGTTCAGAATCTTTGAATAGTAATAAACCATTCTGTCAGCGGCAATCTCGCCGTAATTTTGGTTTATGAACTTAAATCCCTTTATGTCGGTGCTTACGAGCATGAACTTTTTTTTGGGATTATGACGCATGACCATAGCGACTTTCTTCTCAAAGCGCGATCTTGTCATAAGCTTTGTAAGCGGGTCATAGATAATCTCGACGAACTGCTTTTTATAAAAATAATTAGACACGACAAAATCAAGCGAAACAAGGAAAAGAAGAAGCATAAAAGAAACTAGCAGTATAAGGGCTTTATCGACATTCTGCTGGCTGTAGATTCTGCCAAACTCGCTCTTAGGAAAGGCAACAGCCAAAGTCCAGCTGCAATTCTTTATTTTTGTTGAGAAAAGATTAATCGGAACCCCATTCTCGTCCTCTGTCTCAACCACATCATCGCCATTTTCAGCAACCGTGATGGAAGTTATATCCTGATATTTTTTAGATTTAGGGATAAAAGTTTTTCCTATGTAATTTCTATCTGGATGAACCAAAAAGCGCCCAGTCCTGTCAACTATATATACAGAGGATGACTCACCAATCCTTATAACCTGACGCATTCTTTCAAGGATTCGCACATCAATGGACGCACACAAAATTCCTATGCATTTGCGTGATGAGTCAAAGACCGGCTCTCCTATTACGAAAATCATCTTATCAGAAACAGAGGAATGAAGCACATCGCTTACAAAGTAATCAGAATTCAAATGAAAGGCTTCTTGCAAATAATCCCTGCCCGAAAGGTCTTTTGTAAAACCTTGTGAAAAATACCCCTTAAAGGATTTATCTACATAAAAAACGCTGATAAAGTCATCGTCAAGGAACTGCTTATTGTCCATCAGCCAGCGGTGTATTCGCTCTGTATCCTCAGAACGGAACAAGTTCTCATCATATATCGAAGAAAGCGATGTGCGGTAATTTTTGAGGTAAAATCTGACTGCACTTGAATATCCGTCAAGGATATGCGAGCAGCTCCTCATGTACTGGTTCTCGGCGTTAGACAAAGACTGCTGCATCACCACGCTGGTAAGAACAAAAACAAGAACCATAACCAGTCCGCTTACGGTAAGTAAAGAGACAAACTTAACTTTGTTAGGACTTATCACTTTCTTTGAAAAAAAGGACATACTTAAATAATAACACAGTTTATAAATATTAAAAGGTTAAAACTCGAAATTTGTCCTACAAATCTATAAACATAGCATTTTTTCCGTTTACTTTTGAGCAATACAAAGCTGAATCTGCGCGGGCAAGGGCATCCTCATAGGAATTGTCAGTCGGCTTAAAGCTGGTAAAGCCAATAGACACGGTAACGTTAAAAGTCGAGTCGCCAGAAACGAAAGTAACCTTTGAAACCGACTCAAGGATTTTAGAAGCAAAAGACTTGCAGGAACTGTATTTCATTCCTTCAAAGATTCCCACGAACTCATCGCCGCCCCATCTAATAATCTTATCATTTGAACGGCAGTTCTTGTAAACAGCCCCGACAATCTTTTTCAAAACTTCGTCGCCAGCCTCGTGTCCATAAGTATCGTTAACACCCTTAAAATTATCAACGTCAAGCATCATAATCACAGGCCCCGGCAAGCCAAGCTTGTAATTGTCAAAACAATGCGAAAGCTCGTTCATACCAAACTGGCGAGTGTTAGCATTTGTAAGGACATCCCAGTTCAGCTGATGCAAAAGCAAATCCGCTTTCTGCTTCAGAACCAGCCTGTCATGCACAGTCTGCTTCAAAAGGGCTGTAATCAAAGCCAAAGCGATAAACAAGCAGATAGGAAGAACTAAGTGCAGGATTCCACGAGTAACGACTTTTATTACGGTATGCTCCTTTGCCACAAAAATCATGCCAGCAATGCTCTTATCGTCATTAAAGACAGGCGAGTACACGGAATAGTAATCAGTACCTTTTATGCGTACGCTTCCCACAAAAGTGTGCCCGTTTTTTAGTACGGTCTCTTCAACAACGGGATTATTGACCTTTGTGCCCACAACATCTTCCAAAGAAGACGCTATACGCCTGTCATATCTAAAAACGGTACACTCAATTCCATAGCCATGAATCAAATCAACGAACGAACGCCCCATTATGTCATAGCAAATGACCACGGAACCAACGACCTCGCCGTTGAAATCCCTTATCGGCGACGAGAAGATTCCTGCAAAGGGAATTTTTCCAACAGGCTCATAACGCATGGAATTTTTTCCCTGCAAGGCGTTCTGCACGACACCAAGATAGGATATATCAGAATAAGCCTTTACAAACGGAGCGTTTGAAGCCATTACAATTCCATGCTCATCAGTAAAGAGAATAAAATCAGACGGCGTGGCTTTTGCAAAATCAAAAAGAAGCGTGTACAGGGATATATGGTCTTTGTTGCGGACAGCCTCAACAACGTCAGAACGAGAAGAGATAATAAGGGCATTGCCACGCATTGCCCTGCCCCATGCCTCGACTGTATTGAAAATACCGTGGCTTATGTTCTCAAGCTCGGAGTTTGTGCTTTTTATAAAATCCCTCTCAAAAACTTTTAGCGAAACAACGATTATAGCGACAATGGCAATTATGACCGATATTCCAAAAAACAAAAGAAGCTTTATTCCCGACAACTCAGACTTCTTTTTACTCATAACACTCTCCTGATTTTCAAACTTTTAGGTCGAATGTCGAGTTTTAGAAACTTCGTTTCAAAAAGTAAAATACGCAGAAAGCAACTCTCAGCGGGAACCCAAATGAGCACGACAACGAATGTGCTCAATCCCGAAAAAAAGGCTCGCTTGAAGCTACGCTGCGAATACCGCGCTT
>CADCRJ010000015.1 GCA_902803735.1 uncultured Spirochaetaceae bacterium | reverse complement strand
TCTAAATGGAATTCTTGCAAAAATTCATTTAACAAGTCTTGCATCTCATTTTTTTCATCTGCAGAATATTTATTGTATTGTTCAAATAAATAGCTTAAATACGATTTATAATTTTTCATTTTCATTAACGCCTCGTATGTTGTGTAAGTTTGCATTGTTTGTAATATTTCCTTAAAGAAATAAAAATCGACATCCGCGGTTCTGCTTAAAATACAATCCAACACTTTTTCTCTGTCAATATCATAAATAGCACAAATAATAGTGGCTTGGAAATAAGGGTCGAATACATCGTTTCTTAAAAACTCCATACCTTTTGTTAACGCATAATCCTCATCTATAAATGATAACTTCAGAAAAGCTGCTTCAATTAATTCGATGTCATATCCATTCTCAACTATATAAATCAGTTTTTCTTTGGGATAATTTTCTATTTCTTTATCAAAATCTGATTGTTCGTAATAGTTTTCTAACATTTATTTAACTCCTTTAACTATTATTGTTTTACGTTTAGCTTATTTTTCAGTTCCGCAAGCAGACGCATTATTTCGTCCTGTTCCTCTGAATGCTGTCTCGCATACTCGGAATAGTATTTGTATACTATGTCATAAAATTCTTGGTATGAGATTACTATCTGCTTGTCTTCATCAACAGCAGGTGCCTGAAAATCAAACAAAACTTTGTCTTCATCAAAATATTCAAGGCCATAATCTTTCCATTCTGGAGAAAAATAACAGCACATTTCTTCATTTAAAGCATATCCTTCGAAAGAACAAAAAGATTTTAGAATATCTTTAATTTTGTTTTCTCTCCATGCAAAAATTAAATTAAAAAAAGTTTCTAATATTTCCATTCCCTGGTTCTTCAAGTTCTATTTTATCTTCCCGACTGGTGTTGTGTTGAGCTCCTCTGCGACATAGCAGGCTTCTTCAAGCTTCTTGGATTTTTTGCTTATCATATAAATCGCATCGGATCCAGTATCATTCATATTCTATAAATATCTTTTCTTTTTTGGAAACGGCTTTGCTTATTAAAGAAACCAATTCTCCTATAATTTCTTTGGCAATTACAATTATTTCTTCATTTTGAGTATCCAACGAAGTTTCATTGAATCCGCTTAATTCTTTTAAGACAATTTCTGGTTGTTTCATTTCCCATATTTCATCGAATAATCCATCTTGATTATAGTAACATTCAATTATCCCGTTCTTTTGAAAGTCCGAATGAAAACAACCTTCTAAAATTGTATTGAAGAAGCCTGCCCAGATAACAAAGCCGATTTCTTTTGAGTTTTCTTCATTCCATATTTTTACTTTTTCTTCGCCTTCATAACCTTCATAATGTTTATTGTTCAGCATCTTCTTTCTCCTTCCAGTGACCTCTAGTTAATATTTTGATTTGTTCTTTTGTAGCAATTTCTCCTTCTCTCGGCATTTTTCTTTTTTACACCAACAAAAAAATCCCTGCCGAGTTTCTCAGCAGGGATTTCATCGTTACTTCAATAATAGCCAGTTACTTAGCTAAATTAGTACATTCCGCCCATGTCAGGAGCTGCTGCCGGTGTTGGTGCTGGTGGCTCTGGGATGTCTGTGATAGCACACTCTGTTGTGAGGAGCATACCTGCTACAGATGCTGCGTTCTGCAATGCAGAGCGAGTTACTTTAGCTGGGTCAATAACACCTGCTTCCATCATGTCTACCCACTCGCCTGTGTAAGCGTTGTAACCAACGCCCTTCTTCTCGTTCTTTGCTTTGTCAGCAATAACGGCACCGTCAACACCTGCGTTGTCAGCAATCTGGCGGATTGGCTCTTCGAGTGCACGGCGAACGATACGGAATCCAACTTTCTCGTCCTCAGAGAGGTCTTTTGCAGCCTCGTCTGTGAGTGCCTTTGAAGCCTCAATCAAAGCGATTCCACCACCTGGTACGATACCTTCTTCAAGAGCAGCGCGAGTTGCTGCAAGAGTATCCTCTACGCGGAACTTCTTCTCCTTCATCTCTGTCTCGGTGATTGCACCGATGTTGATTACAGCTACGCCACCAGAGAGTTTTGCAAGACGCTCCTGAAGCTTCTCTTTGTCATAGTCTGATGTTGATTTTGCAACCTGTGCTTTGATTTCTGCAACGCGAGCTGCAATAGTATCTTTTGAACCGTTACCATCAACGAGAGTTGTGTTGTCTTTGTCGATTTTAACAGATTTAACCTGTCCGAGCTGGTTAAGTTCAGTTGTCTCAAGTTTAAGACCGAGCTCTTCTGTGATAACTGTACCACCAGTAAGAACTGCGATATCCTGAAGCATCTCCTTTCTTCTGTCTCCGAATCCTGGAGCTTTAACAGCAACGCATTTGAGTGTTCCACGGATTGCGTTGAGAACGAGAGTAGCCAAAGCCTCACCGTCCATATCCTCGCAGATGATTACGAGTGGTTTTCCAGTCTGTGCAACTTTCTCAAGCAATGGGAGAAGGTCTTTCATTGTAGAGATTTTTTTGTCGTGGATAAGAACATAAGCATCGTTGTAGTTAACTTCCATACGCTCGCGGTCAGTTACGAAGTAAGAAGAAATGTAACCGCGGTCGAACTGCATACCTTCTACAGTATTAACAGTTGTGTCCATGTTCTTAGACTCTTCAACTGTGATTACGCCGTCTTTGCCAACCTTTTCGATTGCATCAGCAAGAATCTTACCGATTTCTGGGTCGTTGTTTGCAGAGATTGTTGCAACGTGTGTGATATCCTCGCTGCCTTTTACGGCACGGCTGTTCTTCTTGATTGAGTCAACTGCTACTGCTACGGCTTTGTCAATACCGCGTTTTACTTCGATTGGAGTCATTCCTGCAGCAACTGATTTGAGACCTTCGCGAACGATTGCATAAGCGAGAACTGTTGCTGTTGTTGTACCGTCACCTGCAACGTCATTTGTCTTTGATGCAACTTCTTTTACGAGCTGTGCGCCCATGTTTTCAAATGGGTCTTTGAGTTCTACTTCTTTTGCAACGGAAACACCGTCTTTTGTGATTGTTGGCGCACCGAACTTTTTATCGAG
>CADCRJ010000014.1 GCA_902803735.1 uncultured Spirochaetaceae bacterium | reverse complement strand
GTTGTGAATAAAGGTAAATTCTGTGCTGAATGTGGTAAACCAAAGCCAGCAGGTGCACCTCTTTACAAGTGCGATAAATGTGGCTGGGAACCAGAAGATCCTCATAATCCGCCTAAATTCTGCCCAGAATGTGGCGACCCATTTGATACAGGAGACATAGTAGGCTAAGCACACTATGTTGTGTTTTTACAACCCCATGCTTTTGCATGGGGCTTTTTTGTTATAGGAAAGTTTAATGTTTTATTAATAATTATTTGACTTATGCAAAATCCAATAATAAAATAAAGTATTGTTATCAATTTGTAGTAACAGGAGATGCTTATGTTGAGCCTTAAAAAGTTCCTTCTGTCAATTTTTTGCTTATGCTTTTTTATTTCCGCAGCTGTGGCACAGACTAATTCAGGTGGGCAAATATATGACCCTACGGCTGTTATAAAGACTGTAAAAAACGGCAAGAAAATAGGTTTCTTTTATGTCCAGATGAATGCCGCAACCAAAACTGTCAAGTTTTATGTGGACAAAAAGTGTCTGCAACTTGTTGGCGAATACAACTTGGGAGAACAATACTGGGTAAGCTGGGAAGAACTGTTCCTGAATCCTGCGACAGTTGACCTAAAACCTTTTTACAAGAAAATAGACTTAAAACGTACTATTTTGTGCAGAACAAAGGACGGAACCCTAATAGGCGTTATGTCTATGGGGGCTGCAAGCAAGAATAGCGGCATGAAAACAGACTCAGGCACGCAAGGTTCCCTCCATGTACGAGACGACATAACGGCAGAGGCAAAGGAAGTCGCTACAACGGTTACGTCAACTTATGGTACGACCGAAGACACAAACAAGATTTCTGGAACTTCACAGGAGACGCTTTCTGCAAACACTATATTCAGTACAACTGGTGTTGTCGCAACAAATAAGCCGTCTGCAAATCAAAGCAATACGAATACAGCTTCTGGCAATAACGGTGCTGCTACAAGTACCACAACTACAGGAACTGCAAGCGGTCAGTCGAATAATGCAAACTGCGTAGGAAATGAATGTGACGTTACTGTGCCTGCTACGACAACATCAGCAACGTCGTCAACGACTGCGAGCGCAAGTACTGCAAGTACTGCAAGTATTGCAAATTCTAGCAGTAACGCTACAACTACAGCAACTAATTCGTCAAATAACTCTGGAAGTAGCAATACTAGCAGCTCGAACAGTTCTGCAAGCACTACAGGTGCAAATTGTGTCGGCGAGAACTGCGAGAGCTCTGCGGCAGGAACAACTGGCGTTCGGCAAGTAAATTTTACTCAGCCTTCCGAGAAAAATGGAATCCAGTTTATACCGACAAAACGCCCTGCTGCACGTGCTGATTACTCAGCCATTGACAACTACGTAAAGGGCTTAAATATTTCAACGTCAACGGCTATAAAAGACGCTGCAAAGACTATTACAAAAAAATCTAATACAGACAAAGAAAAGGCTAGGGCAATCTTTACATGGCTTGCTTATAATGTTGCTTACGACTGTCCCGCTGCAAAAAGTCCTAATTCGCAAGGAGATGCTTATACTGCAAACGGAACGTTCAAGAACCGCAAAGGTGTCTGTCAGGGCTACTCGCTTTTGTTCAAGGCTATGGGCGAGGCTGTAGGGCTTAATGTTGAGTATGTCTCTGGCAATAACAAGCGAAACAGCTACGTAATTGGGGCTTCCCTTGGCAATCACGGTTGGAATTACGTACATAGTGCACAGGGAGACATTCTCATAGATGCGACTTGGGGAGCTGGAAATACTGTAAACGACACGTTTACGCAGGCTTTTAAGCCATACTGGTTTGATGTTGACCCAGCGTACATGATTCTTTCTCACTATCCAAAGGACTCAAAATTCCAGAATATTTCTCATCCATTGTCCTATGAGCAGTTTTTGCAGCTGCCTCGTATAGAACCGTCTTTTGAGAATCTTGGAATTGACGGCAAGGAGCTGCTGGAATTCCTGTACTCGCATACTCGTGCATGGACTCCTGATTTTTACGGCTATCTTGGAACGCTCGCAAATGGCACTCTCCAAGTAAAAAATATCCCGATGACGGATATAATCAATTGTACAGGAAGCTATCGGTTTGATATTGCCGAGAATACAGGCGGTTCTTTGTACATAAAATGCGATTTTATGTCTAGCAGGCTGACCGTTGACAACAAATCTTACGAGTTCTCGAAATATAAAAGCTCGGCAGAGTCTACCATGCCAATGTTCCATAATGGAAAAGCCGTCATTTACTATACTTTCTCGCCGTCAAAAAATGGCACGGGAGCAAAGCGAACAGACATCTCAAAGCTTGGAGGAACATCTACAACTACTGCTAGTGCTTCTCAAACAGTACAGCCAGCACCAGCCGCAACGCAAGCAAGAGACCCTGAGCTTTATTATAAAGATAATTTAGCAAAAACACAGTTTACCCTGCTTGACGGCTCTAAGGCAGACAATCAGGCAAACGGCAAGACAAAGGTTCTCGTGTTCTTCAAGACTTCATGCGGAAACTGCCGCAATACGACAAGAACCATGGGCAACGTGCATGACAAATTCAAAGGCGTAGACCTTCTTGAGGTTGAGGTTAACAAGTCGTCAACGGATGCGGTTCAGCAATATGCTGACACTTATGATTCCTCAAAGAAAATCAAATTTGCCTATGGAAGCGATACTGTCAACAACTCGCAGATGTGGAGCTACCTGCGTGCTTCTGGCTACAGCAAGAACAGCATAACTCTGCCAGTAATCGTTTACATTGACAAGAATAACAAGTTCCAGTATCTAGAGAACGGAGGCGGACTTACAGCAGATAAAATCCTTGCTCGCATTGCAAAGGTAGAAGCCGCTGCTGGGGCAGCACAGTAAGACAGTGGTGTAAACAACATTTATAGAGGAAAGTTCTAAAATCAAGGAGGATTTTATATGAAAAAACTATTGTTTAAGCTCGTGCTGCCTCTTGTTGCAACGACAGCCCTTATAGTGGGCTGTTCTTCGGTAAGTCAGGCAATGAGCGAGCTTGAGTCAGGTGATGATGTTGGAGCTATTGAAACTCTTGCAAAGCGTCTTGCCAAAAAGCCAGAGGATCAAAAATCTGCGGATTTGTTCGTATCGATTTATCCAGACGTTGTCGAGAAACGCATCCCGTCAAGAACGGTCAGCGACGTTCGTAATTCAATTGGTGGCAACGAATATGATACGCTCAAAAGCTTAGTGGAGGGACTTGGCGAAAGCTCCACGATAAGCAGCATCCCAGAGGTTTATTCTGTAATAAACGAAGGCGAGCAGATTGTAAAGGCTTTGGATGACCTTGTGCGAATCCAGAAGGCTGTTTTTTCAATGCCTCTTGTAATCGGTAATCCAAAAAAAGGAAACCAATATCAGATTACCAAGTACGAGGATGAATTCAGCGAGCAGTTCCATGTAGCAGAAAAAGGACTTGGCGAATTCTATTATAACCTTGCCGAAGCTTCTTTCCCTGGCAATACAATTGACCGCAAGAATGAGATTTTTGGCTACTATAAAAGGGCAAATGAACTTGTCCCTGGCATTGGCAAAGGCGTTCAGAGATGTGCCCAGCTTGCCTATGATATAGGTTGTGTCTATGAGGCAGAAACTTCGCTTGAATCCAAGCTAAAAGCCCTTGAATGGTTTGAGACTTCAAACAGCTATGTTAAGGGATTCTTGGATGTAAGCACAAAAATCAACAAGGTAAACTATGAGATTGCTATGATAAAGAAGCCTGATGCTCAGACTGTTGATAATTGGAACGAGGTTCTCAGCTATCTCAGAAAAGCAGGAAGCTACGCCGATACTGCGACACAGATAAAAGACTGTAACTATGAGATTGCTCGCATTTACAAGGCAAAAGGCACAATCGCAGACTTTGAGGCTGCTGCAAAAATCTTCTCTCAGCTTGGCGATTATCGTAACGCCAAGAATGAAACCGATTTGTACAATTTCTATGTAAAGTTAAAGACTCTTCCAGCTGGCAGTACATCAGGCAAAGTCGCACTAACGACAGGCGAGGGTATTCCTCTCACAATAAAGAAGGATACTCAGCGAACATCAGACACTAGCGGAATTCTCACTGTTACGACAAACACTTCATACATCGGTGCTTACACAAACAACGTTGAGAAAGTGATTTATCCAGGTGCGTTGATTGAAGGCTCTACAATAAGCGACCAGAAATTCACTCAGTTTAAGTCTGGCAACAGAAACGAAATTGATGTAACAATTTCTTCGTCAAACGGAGTGCTTGAGAAGGGAACCCTCGTAAATACATTGGATGCTGATTCTTCGATTCAGACTATCAGGACAATCGCTAAAAAGCAGGCAAACAACATAACTCCTACATATACTTACGAGTTCTACCCAATACAGTCTTTAGAGGATTTGAGACAGACCACAGGCGTTGGTGCAGACCGCGACAAAGTGGCTTATGCAAACGAATCTTCTCGCTGGTATCCGCAAAAATCGTATACTCTCGTAAAAGTCACTCAGCGTTATTATACGGCATCAATCCCAACGCCTAAGCTTCCGATTGACTTCTTCTCTACGACTGGAGCTTCTGGTACAGGACCTCAGGCCGCTGCGTTAAAGACTGTTCAGCCGTATTATGTGGCTTCTGTTGATTATGGTCGTGTCGCTTACTTCTTGGTAAGCTCAAAACTCTCTACCGAGGAGGTTATTGCTGACATAAAAGCGAATCGCCCTAAAGACAGAAACAATTCTGGTGTTTCTGGAATGCGTGTGAGCGAGACCGTAAGCGACAAGTGGCTTGAGAACAATGCAGTCGTAAGTGCAATTACTGTGTCTGAGAAAGTTTACTCTATAAACGACATTGATGGAATGTACGCTTGGATAAAAACAGGTGCGGACATGGGTGTTGATATTGACGATATTACCCCAATTTCGTTCACGCTCAAAAACTTGCTTGATAACAAGTATGCGACACTTTCTCAAACAACACAGTCGACAGTAACTTTGCCAGAGCCAGAAGTCGTTATTCCAGCTGATTTTGTGCAGATTAAGGGTGCGACAATCGTCGGTGGAACGGACATCGCTTCTGATGTTCACGTAAAAGGACGAACAATAAAGATTCCTGACCTTCTTGTTTGTAACCACGAAATTACACAAAAAGAATTTGAGACTTACTGCGCTTTCTACGGAGAATATGCGCTTGAAGGTTACGGTCTTGACAGGGCAACTGGCGAGATTAACCCAGAGACAGGCGAGATTGTAAAATTCTTGTACGGCCCTGACTCAACATTCGGCAAGGGAGCAAATTATCCAGCATACTTTGTAAGCTGGTACGATGCCATCCTTTACTGCAATTTACGAAGTATGGCAGAGGGACTCACTCCTTGCTACAGCATTGGCGGCGTTACAGACCCTAAAAAATGGCCTAATGTAGTAGACAGGGGTGGGGGCAAATACAGCGCATACTTCAAGGATTACGAGTACAACAGCTGGAACGCAAGCAAAAAATCCCAGTGGGATTCAATCGCTTACAACACGGCAGCAAATGGATACCGCCTTCCTACAGAAGCAGAGTGGGAGTATATTGCGCTTGGTTGTAACGGCTCTGTTCCTAATAAGCTAACAAAATATGCAGGAAGCGACAATGTGGACGAAGTCGCTTGGTATTTTGCCAACTCAGGAAAAAAGAAGATTCCTCGTAGCTTGGAAGATGATTATATCTCGCAGGAGGAAAACGGAAACAAAACCCATGAGGTTAAGGGCAAAAAGCCTAACCAGACAGGAATTTACGATATGACGGGTAACGTCTGGGAATGGTGTTGGGACTGGTATTCATGTACTGAAGGTGAAAGTTTTTACAATCAGGATCCTGTCAGAAGTTCTGTTCCTGCAACTGGGCCTGCAAAGGGCGAGAAACGCGTTGCCCGCGGAGGAGGTTTCTATGGATTCTGGCAGTCAGAGGGGCTTTGCTTTTCTGATTATGAGCTGGTTCTCCGCCGAGAATCAAGTAATGTGAGTATGCAGGTTGCTTACTTTAGGGTATCGAGTACCCCAGCAACAAGGCTTAAGGACGTAGGCTTCCGCGTTGTTCGCAACGCAAAGTAAGCTGTACCGCTAGGTTGAATGTCGAGTTTAGAAACTTCGTTTTTGAAACAAAGTTTGTAAAACTCGATATTCGACCAGCTAATTTATAGTTAGTAAGAGAAAAATCTGTTGCGTAAAAAATAGTATTTAGGTATATTTTATTTTGTGCAATATAATGTAACTCTATATTGTTTTATTCGCTTGGAGACAACAGATGAAATATGAGAATCTTACACTTGATACTGAACGTGCTATATATGGAATCAGTAACTCAAGTATAGAAAACTGTCGTTTTGATGGTGCGGCAGATGGAGAATCTGCGTTAAAAGAAACTAAAAACATAAAAGTCTCAGGTTGTTACATGAACCTGCGTTATCCGCTTTGGCATGTGAAAACTGCTGAAATTTCTGATTGCACGCTTACCGAGAATTGCCGTGCCGCACTTTGGTACGATAATGACATTTCAATTTACAACAGCCAGCTTTTAGGTATAAAAGCTCTGCGAGAGTGTGAGAATGTCGTGTTGTGGAAGTGTACCGTAAATTCCCCAGAATTTATCTGGAAATGTCGCTCTCTTACTATTGATGACGTTACGATTGAACAGTCAGAATATCCTTTTTTTGAAGTTCATGGAGCACAAATTAAAAAACTCTCAATGAAAGGAAAATATTCGTTCCAATATTGTGAGGACATATTTATTAACGATTCCACTTTTGATACAAAGGATGCTTTCTGGCACTCAAAAAATGTTACGGTTCGCGACAGCGTTATAAAAGGCGAGTATCTTGGCTGGTATTCAGAGAATCTGCACCTTATCAATTGTAAGATTATAGGTACTCAGCCGTTCTGCTACTGCAAGAATCTTGTTCTTGAAAATTGCACCATGGAAGATTGTGATCTGGCATTTGAAAAAAGCAGCGTAAACGTTACTGTAAGCGGGAAAATCGACAGCGTAAAGAACGTTGAGAGCGGATTAATCACAGTCGATGAGATTGGAGCGGTAATCATGTCTCCAGAATTTGCCGATGAAGACCGCCTGACAATAGTCTGCCCAAAAATCGGTTGCAAAGTAAAAGACGAGTCCGAGTTG
>CADCRJ010000013.1 GCA_902803735.1 uncultured Spirochaetaceae bacterium | reverse complement strand
CGTACAAAAAACTCTCGGCCCTTGCGAAGAAATTCACAGGGCTTTCAGAAACTCCAACTACGAGCAGATATTTGAGCGAAGAGAATGTGAAGCCTTGTTATCTTTCTGAAATGTATGTGCTCACGATGCTTCCGTGCGAGCCGAATCTTTACGCAGTTCTTATGAACAGGGAACTGCATGAATTAAAGTTCAGCTTCAACTACAACCGCTCAGACACAAACGTTCTGAGAAGATTTTTAAGAACGGCTCACATTAAAGACCACCGGGTTTTGCGAAAAGTCTATGCCGAGCATCCGACGGCTCTTCTACTGTGTATGCGGCTCCATGATTCATGCTTCCGCGACATAAATTTGTACAACCGCGTAATAGAAAACGAAGAAAATCGGGAAGAAATCAGATATCTTGACCGAAAAGCCCTTGTTTTCTTCTCAAAATACAGCATAAAAAAGCGGGGCGAGATTGCGACGATGAACACGCTTCTCAGAAAAAGCGAGGATGTAGATCCTTACATGAAAGACGATGCGCTCTGCATGTTCCAGAAATATTTTCGTTATGTGCCGAAAGAATTGCGAAAGGACATTCTGGAAGACGGATTTTCTCGCTTCAACCATGATGCCCTTGCAAATATTTCTTACAGAGCTAAAAACCGAAACATCACTTTTAAATACTCTGGCGAGCAGAAAAATCTGGAGGACGACATCGACGGCTATTCTTTTAGGCTCCCGCAAACGAGCTGGCAAATGGGCGAAATCGGGACTGCCCTGCACAACTGCGTGGCAAGCTATGCCGAAAGCGTTGAGGAAAAAGAATGCACGATTGTGTACGCAACAAAAGACAACGAGTATAAAATCTGCATTGAGGTGCAAGAAAACAAAGTCTTGCAAGAACTAATTGACCGAAATGACTCTCCCACCGCCGAAGAAAAAGCTGTGCTCAAAAAGTGGCACGAGCGGCACGGACTTAGCTAAAACTTGCATTGTCCTGATACACAAGTATGTTGTCTGAGTCGGTCATATTTTACTTCTTATAAAGTAATCACTCTTTCTGACCTGTTTTAGCCCAAAGCACAAAAATCAAAACTGGGCATTCGGCCTAACAAATGAAAACTCAGTACCTATTTCGAAAATCATCTCTTTCTTTTTTATACAGAGGCTATCAGGGGAATAGCCAGCAATTGACATTACATCGCAAAATAATATAATAATCTTAATCACGGGTGCTTGTTATGACAGGCTGAGATGAAGGATTCACCTTTGGACCGTTTACCTGATTTGGATAATGCCAACGTAGGGATGACGCTAATTTTGTTCATTACTAAGAAGCTCCTTATCGGGGGCTTCTTTTTTTTTGCACAGGAGGACAGATGGTTACTGTCAACGGAAAAGACCTAGACATTGCAGGAACGACACTTTCTGACTGGCTTAAGACCACGGATTACGATCCCAGAGTTATTGCGGTAGAACGCAATCTGGAGATAGTGCCAAAGACAGCCTATTCGGAGATTGTCTTAAAAGACAACGACATTGTTGAAGTCGTCAGCTTTGTAGGAGGAGGCTGATGATTCCCACTCAAAGCGAAATGTACGAAGCCCTTTGTGCCAGGCATGGAGAAGAGCTACAGGCAAAGCTCAGTAAAAGCACCGTAGCAATAGCAGGTTTGGGCGGGCTTGGCTCAAACATTGCGATTGCACTTGCGAGAATGGGTATTGGAAAGCTTATCCTAGTAGATTTTGACAGCGTTGACATTACGAACCTGAACAGGCAGCAATACAAGGCCTGTCAGCTAGGAATGAAAAAGACCGATGCACTTTCTAAAAACTTGCTTGAGATTGCCCCGTACATAAATCTTGAAGCACATTGCGAGCGTGTGACAGAGCAAAGCGCACCAATCCTGTTCAAGGATGCGGAGATAATCTGCGAAGCCTTTGACAATGCCGAAAGCAAAGCTATGCTTGTAAACGCTGTGCTTGGTTCCTCGGTCTCTGGCACAGTACCACAAAAGTATCTTGTGGCAGCTTCCGGGATGGCAGGTAAAGGCAGCGGAAACCTTATAAAAACCCGCAAACTCTCGCAAAAATTCTATTTATGCGGAGATGGGACAAGCGACGTAAAAAAAGAAGGCTGCCTTTATGCTTCAAGGGTAATGCTTTGTGCCGCACACCAAGCAAATACCGTTTTGAGAATAATCGCAGGGTTTGAAGAAGCTTAAACTAATAAAAAAAGGAAAGTAAAAAAATGGAAGACAAACTGGTTATAGGCGGACACGAGTTCAACTCGCGTTTTATTTTGGGGTCTGGCAAATACTCGCTCAACCTCATTGAAGCTGCCGTAAAAGATGCGGGGGCAGAAATCATAACGCTCGCGGTACGCCGCGCAAACACGCAGGAAAAAGAAAATATTCTTGATTACATTCCAAAGAACGTGACCCTGCTTCCAAACACAAGCGGAGCACGCAACGCAGACGAAGCTGTTCGCATTGCACGGCTCGCACGGGAACTTGGCTGCGGAAATTTTGTAAAAATCGAGATTATGAAAGACTCAAAGTATCTTTTGCCTGATAATTACGAGACAATACGTGCTACAGAGATTCTTGCAAAAGAAGGCTTTATCGTAATGCCATATATGTACCCAGACCTTAACGTCGCTAGAAGCCTCGTCGATGCTGGAGCAGCAAGCATAATGCCTTTGGCGGCCCCAATTGGCTCAAACAACGGGCTTGCGACAAAAAGCTTTATTCAGATTTTAATCGATGAAATTGACTTGCCGATTATCGTTGACGCAGGAATAGGCAAACCGTCACAGGCTTGCGAGGCAATGGAGATGGGAGCTGCCGCAATAATGGCAAATACGGCTCTTGCCACGGCAGGAAATCTCACCCTTATGGCATCAGCATTCAGGCAGGCAATCGAGGCAGGAAGAAAAGCCTATCTCGCAGGACTTGGCAGGGTTCTCACTCGTGGAGCCTCAGCATCAGACCCGCTCACAGGCTTTTTGAGGGATTAAAGGCGGAACGTATGGAAAACCAGTTTTTTGTTGACTCAGAGTTTCTATCAGCAGCCGCTCTGGAAAAAAAACACAAGCTTGAGACAGACCCTACAAGCCGCACCAATCACATGGAATATATGCCTGGCATGGAGATAATCAAGTCCGACATAAAGGAGCACGTTTTAAGCCACGCCGAATCATACAACGCAGGTTCGTACACAGCAAAGGACGTAAAAGCCGCTCTGGAGCACAGAACTTGCTCAATAGAAGATTTCAAAGCCCTTCTCTCCCCTGCCGCAGAACCGTTTCTTGAGCAGATGGCAGAAAAAGCCCGTCTTGAAACTTCAAAGCACTTTGGCAACACGGTCTACTTGTTCACGCCGCTTTATATAGCGAATTACTGCGAGAATTACTGCGTTTACTGCGGCTTTAACTGCTACAACCACATAAAACGGGTAAAGCTCAACATGGAGCAGATTGAAAAAGAAATGCAAGTAATCGCAAAAAGCGGCATGGAGGAAATCCTTATCCTTACAGGCGAAAACAGGGCACAGAGCGATGTTAACTACATCGGAGAGGCTTGCAAGCTTGCCAGAAAATATTTCCGTCTCGTGGGGCTTGAAGTTTACCCTGTCAACACGGATGAATACCGATACTTGCATGAGTGTGGAGCGGATTACGTCACAGTTTTTCAGGAAACATACGACACGAAGCGTTACGAGCAGCTGCACCTTATGGGGCACAAAAGAGTCTGGCCGTACAGGTTCGATGCACAGGAAAGGGCTTTAATGGCTGGTATGCGGGGCGTAGCATTCTCGGCTCTGCTGGGACTCTCAGATTTTAGGAAAGATGCCCTTGCAAGTGCCCTCCACGTGTATTTTTTACAAAGAAAGTACCCTCACGCCGAGATGTCGCTTTCATGCCCTCGCCTGAGACCAATTGTGAACAACGAGAAAATAAATCCGCTGGACGTGCACGAAAAGCAGCTGTGCCAGATACTCTGCGCATACAGGATTTTTCTTCCGTTCGTGGGAATAACGGTCTCATCACGAGAAAGTGCGGCATTCAGGAACGGAATCGTTAAAATCGCGGCGACAAAGATTTCCGCAGGTGTTTCTACAGGAATCGGCGACCACGAGGATAAGTACAACGGTAAGGAAGCAGGCTCAGAAAGCGGCGACGAGCAGTTTGAGATAGCCGATACACGCAACCTTGAGACTATGTATACTGACATTGCTGGGGAAGGTCTTCAGCCAGTCCTTAACGATTATCTGTATGTCTGAGATTTTATGCGTAACGAACCGCAAGCTTTGCAAGATTGACTTTAAGACAAAAATTGAGCGACTTTGCAAGGCTGGTGCAAAATCGATAATTCTTCGCGAAAAGGATTTGTCCCTTAAAGAATACATGGAGCTTGCTTTCGATGTAGAAAAGATTTGCCTGAAATATGGCAGTCTGTTCATTGCACACAGCTTTGTCCCTGCCGCAAAAAATGCGATTCACGTTCCTCTGCAAAAGCTTGAAACGCTTACAGAAGCCGAGCGCAAACGTTTCTCTGTGCTCGGCTCGTCCGTCCACTCGGTGCAAGATGCGGTTCTTGCACAAAGGCTTGGAGCGACATACCTAATTGCGGGGCACGTTTTTGAGACAGATTGCAAGAAAGGGCTTCCAGGGCGAGGCGTTGATTTTATTAAGGACGTAGCAAAATCAGTATCGATTCCTGTGTATGCGATAGGCGGAATCACCTCGGATAATTACGAAAGAGTGATAAAAGCCGGCGCATACGGAGCCGCCGTTATGAGCAGTGCAATGACGGCAACTGATGAGACCGACTTTCTAAGAAGTTTTGCTTAAGCTTTTTCTTCTGTCGAAGCAGGTGCTTCAGAAACCGCCTCTACAAGAGCAGACGCAGCTTCGCTAGGTGCAACGGAGGCTTCTGCAGAAGGAGCAGGAGCAACGGAGTTTTCAGCTTTAGCTGCTTCTGTTTTTGTTCCAGGAACGACAGTTTCAGAAAGCTTTTTCAAGGCCTCCTCACGGCGGGTAATATCAGCTTTTAGCCCACGGATTTTATCAAGATAAACCCTGACGGCTTCATCTGAGAAAACCAGACTTTCTTTTTTCTCTTCTTCGCTGTATTTGTACACAAATTCACCCAATGCTGAGATTTCCTGAGAAAGCAATTTTTCAAGCTGAATCTTTTCAAGTCTTACAACGCTCTCATCACCAAATTTAGACATTGCGCTACCAGCTTTTGAAACAGCTCCCTTTGATGCAGTAACACCAAAATCTATGAATTTCTTCAAACCATCTTTAAATGCCATAAAAACCTCCGTATTTTTATATAAGGTCATCTCTAGAAACAGGAGTTTTTAGAGGGACTCATAACTCCTATTTTATGCACTAAAGCTTCTTTATTGCAAGAAGTGTAAGGTCATCCGCCTGTGCGTCCTCATTTAAACCTGTGTAATACAAATAGTTAGGCTCCCCTAAATCCACCTGATTACCACAGTAGAAATCATAGCGATTGAACGTTTTTTTGAGGAACGCATCGATTTTTCGGTCAACCTTAATTCCATCACCGTTGATAAGAACGTCGCCCGCCTCGTTTTTGAAAACCTCGCCCTGTGCGCCAGGCTTTTTGTACATTCGGAAAACTTTCTCAACGGCAGCAAGCGCAAGTATTGACTCGTTCAAAGTTCCCTCGCACTTTGTAAAATCAAATTCCAGAACTTCATCTGGAATAGGACTGTGATACTTAACAAGCCTGTACATTCTCTTGTTGAACACGGACTCCAATATGTCCTTTACGCGGGTAGGCTCCATCTGCTCGCTTTCTTGCCCTACTTTGTGGGTCTCATGGATTTCGCCAGCTTTCAATCCTGGCTCGGCACAGGCAGTAACCTCAAAATTGCCGTTGCGGAAGAATCGAGTAGCTTCTTCAATACCGTCAGTATAAAGGAAAAGAACGTCATTTTTCTTCAAACGAAGCTTCTCCACCTTATAGCCGCCTTTCATTTCAACCATGAACGACGGAAGAGGCCCTGCGGCTGGAGCTTCGTGAAGAGTAACCACTTTCTCGACTTTCTCAACGGAATCATAATAATGAACGATGTTATCACCTGCATTGCACATATAAACATCGCCAGTTTTTGTATCAAAGAGACAAATCATAAGCGTTGCGAATTTGCCTTTCAATCCCAACGACTCAATAAAATCGTTGATTTGAGTAACAAGAAGGTCAATTTTAGTACCGTTCGATTTAAAGCTCCATGTCTCAAAATACTTGCGGAACAATGTAGCCACGACGGTCATAATGAGAGCGGCAGGAACACCATGCCCCGAAATATCGCATTTTATGATTGCATACCAGCGTTCATCAAGCTTTTTGTAATCAAAATAGTCACCAGAAACAGCATCCGCTCCCTCGTAATAACCAAAAAGCTCTACGGCAGTATCGTGGAGGTCTGCCGTAGTTTCTTTGCCTACCCTGCTCT
>CADCRJ010000012.1 GCA_902803735.1 uncultured Spirochaetaceae bacterium | reverse complement strand
TCCTGCAGGAATTGGTGCACGGACTGCGACAAAAGTTCTTTCTTTTGTCGTTGTAACGTGGACTTTCTCTCGGTAAATCTTTCCGCTCTTTAGCTTTTTTGGGCTGACTTTCTCGCCTGTCTCAGCGTCCGTAATCTCAACATAGACACAAAGCCCTTCGTCCCTTGCTTTTTGCTCGTCAGCAGGAACTGCATAGCTCAAGCTTGACGTGTAGAAAAGTGTTCCCTTTCCATTCTTGGTGAACGTAAGGTCTACGGCTTTGTCCAGCGGAATCTCTATGGAAAGCACTTCCCAGTTTTCAGAGTAGTGTGCCTCGCCTTTTTTTATGTTCGGGTTCTTGTTTCCTGCAAGTCTCCATGTCTTATCAACAGGCTTTGCACCGACTCCGTTGAAGCTTCCTGTGAGCAGCGAAGTTTGAGCAAGGGCAGGGGAGGCAGAAAGTAAAGCTTCTGCCGTAAAATCAGTATCTTCAAGATTTAGTGCCCTTATGTATGCGTCCAACGCGATAAGGACTCGGCTTGTTGATGCCGTTGACTGCCACCAGCCGTTACCACTCTTTTGTTGTTCCAAAAGCTCCCATACAAGATGTGTGTTGTACTTGTCCGCAGGGTTCAGAGCTGTGAACAAGTGCAATGTAAGGGCAAAACGCTCGCTGTTGTTGTTGTAGAAATACCATCTGCTCCATGCTGTGCCTGTTTGGAACGAGGCTCCCCTTGCCGTAAGAGAAATCATGTTCTTTATCTTTGCGGCAGCTTTTTCTGCCAAGTCCCTGTTTTTAAGGGTAAGAGCTGCAAGTGCCGCAAAATCAAGCTCTGATATGCCTGAATCTTTGTCGTCGATTATAGCGGCGATATCTTTTGTGCTTACTCCGTGGTCAAGACGTGCAAGAACATAGTATGCGTAAGCTTCTGGATAGCGAGAGAGCACTTGTTCTTTTTTGAGTTTTTTAATCTCTTTTTCTATGTAAGAAGCGAGCTTATCAGTTTTTAACGCTTTTGGTACGTCAAAGCCGCGTTCACTGGCAAGCGATACAATTTCGCCAATGCGCAGGCTGACTACAAGGCTGGAATCTGTTCCGTCCTTCCAGTATGGGAAGCCTCCGTCGCTTTTTTGAAGTTTTGCCCAGTCTGCCATTTCTGCGTTCACGACGCTTTTTATATCCTTTACCTCGTTCTTTAAGCCAAATACGTCAATGTACTTGCCAAATGCGACCAAAGGAAGAATTGCGCTTGAACGCTGTTCAAGACAACCGTAAGGATAGTGGAACACGTAATTTACTGCACTGCGCAATGTTCCGAGCCTGCTTGAGTCAAGCTGTAAGAACAGGCTTGCCCGTCCGTCCTCGGTTGCAGAAGGGAAGATGATTTTTTCACAGACTTGGTCTTTATTCTCGTCTATTTGACCTATTGTAGTGACTGTCTCATAAATATATGGTTTCTCTATTTCAAGCCGCTTGTAGATGATTTCGTTAACAGCGCGTGATTTTATGTTGAAAGCGAGCGTAACCCAGCCGTCCTTTTCTGCATTCACTCGGAACATCAGCGTTTTAGTGTCTCCCGCATTTACTGTGACGGACTTTGAGCTTGTGCCGTTTACAGAGGCTTGCCCCGCAAGCTTTACAATCTCGCCCTGCAAAGGAACGTAGTCGGTCTTTTCGAAACCTGAGAGTACAGAAAGCTCTACTGTGACAGATTCCGATGTATCGCCAATGTTTGTGATTACGACTCCTGCCTCGCCCTCGTCTCCTGGACGCAATATTCGGGTCTCAACATCCCTTACTGATATTGGATTTGCGACTTTTAGAGATGTTTCTGAATAAGCATAGCTTTGCTCTTTTACCCCTACGACGGTAACTATATACTCTGTAAGGGAATCTGGCAGCTTAAAGTTTGTAACAACTTTTCCGTTTGCGTCCGTTACGAGATTCGGCAAGAATACGGCGGTAGACCTAAAATCCTTTCTTACCTTAGGACTGTCAGAGTTATTTGAGGATTTCTTTTTGTCAGCAACTTTGTTTACAACTTCTGTTGCACTATCTTCAAAGAGCATGTCTGGTGCTGCTGCCATTTCTGCCACACTTTCAACTGCAAGGGTTTTTTCTGCCATTTTCATAAGCGGACTTCTGCTATAGAAATAATCCTGCTCAGCCGCAAGTTCTGGCGGCAATGTGTAGGTTCCGTATGTCACAGGATCTGCGAGCATTCTGTATGAGTCTGATTCTTGAACACCGTTGCTAAACAGGTTCTGATTGTAGAAAAACTCTAATGGATTTCCTACGTGGTAGCCCATAAGGTCTAGAACGCCCCTGTCAACAGCCATTAGCGTAAGTTCTGCACCAGCGACAGGCATGCCGTTTTTTGAAGCATTTATAGTAATTTCTGCCTCTGCTCCTGGCAGATAGCTTTTTTTGTCCTGTTTTACGGTCAAGTCAAAGCGGCGGCTCTTTGTGCTTATGTTAAGCCCTATGCTGCCGTAGACGGCTCTTGGTTTTGCTTCGTCTCTTGTCGCAAAATCTTTTGGTGGAGCCGCATTTCTTACTGAATATGACGAGATTCCTACCCAGACGATAGGAACATAGCTTTCAAGAACAGGAACGTCAATGACCGTTGACGGCGAATCAAGGCTTAGGACTTTCTCGCTCAAAAGACCCTCTCGCTCAACCGTGACAAGATAACGCCCCTTTGGAAGTGTGCTGCTCAAAAGAATGTGTGCCGTATCGCCCACGTCATACTCGTCTTTATCAGCGACAAGCTCGATTTTCTCGCTGTCACCACGACGGAACGAGTCCGAGCCGCTTACGAAGAATGAACGCTCTGTAACGACCTCGCGACCTTTTGAGTCTTTTGTCTTAAGGGTAAGCAAATAGCGACCGCCATCTTTTGGTGTGAATGAAACAACGCCTGATTTTTCGTCCAGTTTTACTGAGCCAGACTGCTCTATGACGATGTCTTCGTGCCAGTAAGAGCTTTCGTAACCGTATTCATCAACGTCAAATACTTCTTTCCACTCCTTGCGAGAAAGAGTCCAGCTGATTTTTTTGTCAGATGGAAGCACCGCCGTAACGGGATTTTCTCCCTCTGGCGTTGCGAGCAGGAACCCAAACGAAAGCTTGTCGCCCTTTTTTGCAAAACCCTTCACGCCTTGAGGCGAAGAAAGCCCAATGTAGAACGAGGCTGGGTGAACGATTGCAGAGTCCCTTGCCGCAATCATCTGATTGCCAGAATCCGTAACTCTTGCTTGCAGACTGTACATATACGGTGCGCCTGCAATGGAACCTTCCTGTGTTGGAGCCGAGACATGAACTGTTCCGTCCAAGCCTATTGGCATTTCGGAGGTCTCTCGGTAATAGATGCTGTCATCGGATTCTCGCCAGTACCAGTCTCTGAAAAGCGGTCCAAAGCAGTAGTCGGCGTACTGTTTGCCGTTAGGGGCAAAACTAATCCTGTCCCGTGTCCACTCGGCATAGACGTTGCCTCCTGAAAGCGTGCCACCTCCGAGGTAGCTCGCCGTGACTGTCGCTGTGAGCTGGTCTCCTGTTGTGTATGTTACTGGCGTGATAGCCGCATTTGCTTGAAAACGAAGCTTCTCAAAGAACTGCACGTTGAATTCTTGATACTCGGAATGGTGCTGTGCGGACGTGCGTTTGTACTCTATGAAGTAGCTTCCAGGCTTGAAATCTTCTGGAATCTTCCACTCGACGCTTGAAGAACCTTCTTTTGATGCGGTTCCTTTGAACGTTGCGTATGGTTTGCTGTCTTGGCTCCAGTAGTTGTTGCCGTAGAAATTTACTTCCCAGTCGCCTGTGTAGGTGCTGTATGTTCCTAGCGAGAGGGTTTTGTCAATAATCTTGAATCTAACCGTCTCGCCTGGACGGTAGAGGTTTGTATCGCTAAAGATTCTTGTGATTTGCCTTCCATTGTCAAAAGTACTGTAATCTGCCTGTTTTTTGTTTCCTTGAGCATCTACTACAAAAAGGTTTCCGTCTTGAAGTTTTACAGGATGGTAGATTCCTGAGCCGAAAGGAATTACAACACGGTCGTTTTCTGTGCGGACTTCCAGGAACTGATAATTCCATTGTTGAGATGTTTTGAAGTTTAGTATTGCAAGTCCTTCTTTGTCCGTCTTTGCCCCTGCGATTTTTGTACCTTTGCCCAAAAGCATGTCTTTGTTTCGCATTTCGGCGTTTCTTTCCGTGTCAGGTATCTCAAAAATTGAGACTTCCGCATTTTTTACGGCTAGTCCCGTTGTAAGGCTTGATACGAGTACGGCTGTCTCGTTCCAGGCATTGCGTATATCAACGCCCAAATCAGTTACTTGCACGTATTTTGTATGCTCATAATATTTGTTTTTTGACCATTCGTTAGGAATGCGCACCGTAAGCTGAAGCGCACCACGATATCCCTCCGCTGTGCTTTCAAGAAACGGTGCAAGCTCTATTGTCTGGATGACTTTTTTGTTTTTAGTCTCTTTTGTAGTCTTTACGTCGAATTTCTTTGCCTTTGCAGCCTTGTAGCCATCTGTAACGCCAGAAATCGGCTCAATCTGATAAAAACAGTTTTTGTCTATGTTCTGAAACTCTATCGCTCTTTTTGGCTCAAACTGAGATTCAAGGATTATGAAGTTAGGGTCGTTAAAGCGTGCGAAACTTTCTGCGTCAGGAACCTCAATCTTTTTGCTGATTACCTTGCCATAAGTCTGTCCGTAAATATCGCAGACGGAATCTGCGGCAAGCGTTACTGTGTAAGAGTCCTTGAACGAGACTGGAAGGTCTTTTACACAGACCGAGTTTCCAGTAATCAGAATCTGTTCGGCAGACAGGTTCATGGCAGGCTTGAATGAAAGCCCTTCAAGAATCTGTTTTTCTGTGCCGCTCTTGATTTTATGATTAAAATAGAATGTGAGGGATGTCTCGCCCTCTAGCGTTTTGAACTCGATTGGGCGTAGTGTATGCAAAGTGCTGTAAGAGTCTTCTTTTGTCTGGACACAATCCTTGTCTGGCATTGCACCTGCTTTTATTCCTACTGTCAGGACGGAGTTTTTTTCGACTGGCTGCTTCAAATGCAAGTGCAAGTTGTTTTCATCAAGAGCCTTGCAGGTAAACTGATAATCAATTATTTCGTTCTTTTTTTTGCTGTTGTCGGGAGAGCTGTGTACATAGATGTATTTGCTTATAACAGCTGAATTTACCTTGTTTGAGAATGATAGCACAATATCCTGTGCATATTCTGGTGGAATGTCATTGCTAGAGATATGAAGCCTCTTGCTATTGTTATTCTTGCTTTCGTAGTTTTCAAGAGGGAATGCTTGTAAAAGGCGTATGGGTTCCGTGTTGAAGGCATATACAAGCTGTCCGCTGATTTTGTTTCCTGCGACGCTTTTTAAATCTGAATTTATGTGTACAATGTATTGTTTTTGAGGAATCAACTTCTCTTCGCAATCAAAACTTAGAAGACTTGTTCCATACCAACGGAAAGTTCCTTTGAGCGGTGGTGTTATTGTAATTGCATCGCTTTTTGAGGTCGGCTCACCTAATTTTTCGAGCGGAACAACAGGTTCCGAGAACAGAATTTGTACGGACGGATATTTTAGTGATGAAGTCACTTGCCCTTGCGGTGTCATTGACTCTACGTAAAACGGTGTGTCAGGTTTAATGTCAGCTGTAATTAATGAATTTAAATCTGAATCGTAAGCAGATTTTGTCTTATCTGCTGAATGACATCCGAAGATGATTCCTGCCATAAAAATTGTCCCTAAAGAACGAAAAATAAAATGATTCATAATAAAAGAACCCCTCATTATTATCTTAATGTCTCAAAAGTGCATTTTCAAGATAACAACGAAGGGTACAAGTGGTTACGGAGGTAGTAATTGGGAGAATGTAGAGTTTTAATTTCTGCGTATTGTACTTTTTTAAACTTGATATTCGATTTATATAGAAACATAAAAAGATTGTGTTTTGAAAAAACTGTTTTATAATAATATATAAATCAAGAGGAATCATTGCTATGGCATTCTGTACACTTTCTGTAACAAAATTAAAAAACAATTTTCTTCTGATGCACGATTTATGCTCAAAAAACGGGGCGAGCCTAAATCTCGTGACTAAATTCTGCCTTTCAAACCCTGAAATCCTCCATATTTTTACGGAAGAGAAAAATGCGACTTTTGCGACTGTTTCCGACAGCAATATGGAAAATTTCTTGCTTTTACCAGAGTCTGTTTGCGAGAATCATGCTTTGTGCTTAATAAAAACGAGGCTCTCGGATATAAAAAGGCTTGCTGACATTCCTCCTTACGCCCGTCCTTCTCGGATTCTTGTGTCTGACGAGCCACTTCTTGATGCAGTTGAGGAGCTTCCTGTAGATATACGTCCGTCCGTCGTCCTTGTTGCTGAAACAGGCGACTTAAAAGACGGCATTCCTGTAAATCAGATTCTTCCGATTGTGCGTCGGCATCCAGAGTGCCCGATTATAGGCGTTTCCGTTAATTTCTCATGCCTTTCGGGGCTCTTACCTGACAAAGCCACCGTGGAGCTTCTTGCAGACGTTGCTTCTCAGATAAAGGATTTGAAGGGGCTTTCTTCTCCGTTCCTTTCTGTGGGCGGAACGGTTATCCATACGCTGCTTGAGAGCGGAGAAATCAATGGGCTTGTGCAGGAAGTCCGCTGCGGTGAGGGAATCTTCTTTGGATACGATTCTTCTGGAGGAGTTGCCCTGCAAGAATTTGAGAGCGGTGCATTGACCCTGCATGGAGAAATCCTTGAAGTAAGGGGTAAAGACACCTCTATAAACAAGAAGCTTACGGCAGGACACACCGCAACTGG